>CAVAOU010000030.1:0-11904 GCA_963590085.1 Senegalimassilia sp.
GTCGACAGTCAGTACAAGCGAGGCGAGCGTAGTGGCAGTGTTGGTGTACACCTGCAGTTCGCGGAGTTTTGTACCGTATTGTGTCGCTGCACGTGTGGAATGGAACTTCACGTAGCGAGCCTTGACAGCATCATTGCTAATGAGCCAGTCGTGGCGGTTGGTCATGCCCGCGCCGTTGGTCACCGTGAAGGCCTCAAGAGCTTCGCCGTATGTAATGTTGTCGAGAGAGAACGTAACGGTATAGTCGGCCGACGATGCGCCCTCAAACCATGTGTGAACAACGTTGATGTCGCACACAGCGCCGAGGTCGACAACGATTTCTGCATCATACTCGTGGTTGGTAGCGTCGGATGGCTCTGGAGTCTCCCAAATGGTGTCCTTGCCGTCGACTGCGTTGGTTGGATTGCTTGAGCCTTCGGTGTAGGAAACGATAGTCTTGTTGAGGCAAAGATTGTTGCCGTCGGCAACCACCTCAACCGTCACGGTGTTTGACACGACATCGCCGATTTTAACCTTTACATTATATGTGCCGCGCTCAGTCACGGTCATAGTAACGTCGTTGAATGTAGCGGCATCGTTGTCGCATTCAAACACTTTCGAAGCGTTTTCTTCGGCAGTAAGGGAATAGTTGTAGCCGTTCTGGTCGAGGGTGGTCAGCGCAAACGTGTAAGTGTCGCCAGTAGCGCCCTTGGTTGTAGCGGCGGTAAGATTGATGGTGGTCAGCACCGCAGTATCCTCAGGAGCGTCGTAGACTCCAAACTCCCACATACTGAAGCCATATACCGAGCCGCGCTCAATGAGTTCGATTGCCACGTAGCGGGCAGAACCGCTCAATGCAATTTCCTTTTTAGCGGGGAACGAAGAAAGAGTTTCCTCCACATCGGCCATTTCGGTCCAACCCGAAGCGAAGTGCTTTGAAGTGTCGTCGTCATTGAGATTTGTAGTCATCTCCTCTGTCACCTCATTGGCAACATGAATTTTGTAGTGCTTTGCGTAAGCACCTTCCCAGAGGATTACAACGTGGTCAAGAGTTTTTTCTTCACCCAAGTCAACGTAGAACCAAAGACCGTCGGAGCCTTGAGCCGACTCCCAACGAGTGTCTTTATTACCGTCCAATGCAAGCGACGCATCTCCCGATGGCGCATAGCCAGTTTTGCCTTCAGCCACATTAGTCGCCGAAGCCGATACTGCGAGCATAAAGACAGAGGCAATTAAAAGTGTGATTTTTCTAAAATTCATAGTCTTTTTAAATTTTATGGTTGAAAAATGATTAAACTTCGAATTAACAGTGGTTTGTCAACGATGCAAAGTTAGGAAGGATTTCTTCACCCCCCCCAATAATTTCTTTCAAAACAACTCAACAAAGGTATATACGGAAAAATTTCCACATAGCCGTAGGTTATTATCGCACAATGCGTTACACCTAAACAATGTTATAAAACATATTTCACAATGTTGTATTTTTACCTCAACATCGCACTTTTCACAGCAAAAACGCAATTTTTTCGGGAAAGGGACGCGCGAGCAGGAACGAGGCACGAGAATTCTGACATCAGAGGCTAAATATGATGCAAGTCAACGGGAGCAAAGTATTGCGAAGAAGGCGTAGTGTTTCTCTATAAGTGGCGAGCAAGGTTGTTGCTTTGTTTGTCAGTGAGTCAAGAGAGCCCCGACGGAGCACTCTCCCTCGCCATCGAGGGTTTCTGGGCGCAGAGATTAGCAGAATGCGCCCAAAGCATCAGCACAATATACAACAAAAAAGAGGTTCAAAAAATTGAAAACCAATTTTCTGAACCTCTTTTAGTCGGGGTGACTGGATTCGAACCAGCGACCACACGCCCCCCAGACGTGTACTCTAACCGGACTGAGCTACGCCCCGATTCGGGTGCAAAGATACGCATTTTTCCGCTATTCGCACCATCCATCTCCTTTTTTTCGCAATTTTTGAGAAATTACTCTAACCTCGGCAGAACTTGCAAACAAGTTTGCAGTTTTGCGCTCGATTTTTCGTAATTTTGTGCTTCAAAACGATTATATGGAGATTCTTCCTTTTGATATAAACAACTACGAAATCATAGGCTACGGATTGCTGTTGGTGCTGGCTGCGTTGCTGTCGGTGGTGGCTGTGCGCCGCAAGGCCACACTGTCGCACTGGCTGGCGGACAACGCTTTAGACGCCGACAGCGAGGACTCGCCGCTCCCCCTTCCGGGCATCTCGGTGATTGTGCTTGCCGCACACGCCGACGCCGACTACATGGAGGAGAGCATCCCGCTGATGATGGAGCAGGACTACCCCAATTTTGAAGTTATTGTGGTGAATATGGACAAGTCGGAGGCGGTCGACGACGCGATAATCCGCCTGCAAATGGCCTACCCCACGCTCCGAGCCACATTCATCCCGGGGAGTTCGGCCAACGTGTCGAAGCGCAAACTTGGCATCACCCTCGGCATCAAGGCCGCACGCCACGACGTGGTGGCGGTGACCTCCGCCCACTGCTTCCCGCAGAGCCGCCAATGGCTGCGCGCCATGGGACGCCACTTCGACGACTACACCGACATGGTGCTGGGCTACAGCCACAACCGCCACGCCGACGACCGCGCCTTCGGCCACCGCTACCGCACCTACGACAACACCGCCGACGCCGCCCGCTATCTTGCTGCCGCCATCCACGGCAACACGTTCCGCGGCAACGCCGACAACATTGCCTACAAGCGCAGCGCGTTTCTTGCGGTGAAAGGTTTCTCTTCGTCGCTCAACCTCAAATATGGCGACGACGACATCTTCGTGAGCCAGGTTGCCGACGGCGACAACGTGGCTGTGGAACTCTCGCCGGAGAGCATTCTCGAGGCGCGCCATGTGGACTACGCCTATTACTATAAGGTAACCAAGGAGCACCACTACTTCACGCAGAAGTTCCTGCCGTCGAAGATGCTCGGCATCCGCATACTCACCCAGATTGCCTACTACGCCTTCCTTCTGCTCACGGCAGCAGGAATAGCCTACCCCGCACTGCTCGCCGCCGACGGCGCCGACATTGTGAAGCCCGTGGTGTTGGCATCGCTGGTGCTGGCGCTCTACCTCGCCGAGGTGCTCATCAACATCTTCGCGCAGCGACGCATGGCGAAGGCGCTGCAGTCGCCGCTGCTCTTCTTCAGCATTCCGCTGTTCCGCTTCGTGCGCCCGATGGTCAACATTGTGCGCAACAGCAAGGCTCCACAGGCCCGCAACTACACCTGGGAATAATCACCAAAACATAATTGCTATGAAACTGAAATACACGCTCGAGGAAAAACCGCCTTTCACCCACACCCTGCTCTACGGACTGCAATGGCTCCTTATTGCCATTCCCAACGTGCTCACCGTGAGCATTCTCGCCAAACTCCAGTTTGGCGACGACAACATCCAGATGCAGACGTCCTACCTTCAATCGGTCTATTTCGTTTACGGCCTGACGATGCTCGTGCAAGCCATCTGGGGACACCGCATGCCCCTGGTCGTAGGCTCGGCTGCAGTGCTGCTCGTGGGCATCCTGTCGGCATTCTCAAGCGCCAGTTTCAACGCCATCTACACCTCCATAGCCATCGGCGGCGCGGTGCTGCTGATGCTCTCGCTGTCGGGACTGCTCAAGAAAATAACGCGCATCTTCACTCCGCGCGTCATCGTGGTAATCCTCGGACTGATAGCCATGACCCTCGCACCGGTGATTATCTCGCTGATGTTTGAGCCCGGCAAGGAGTTTTTCGGCTTCATGTTTTTCCTTATCGGCATCATCGTCACCTTCGTGATTGAGCGGTTTATGAAAGGCGTAGGCAAGTCGCTAACAGTGATGATAATAACAGTAGGCGGCACGGCTGTCTACTACCTGTTCAACCAGTTGCCCGAAGTCACCGCCGTGAGCCACACAACCGACATCAGCAAGATTTTCATCAAGCCGGAGTTCGACCTGTCGGTGACGGTGGCATTCCTCGTGTGCTTCTTCGCGTTGCTCATCAACGAGTTAGGCTCAATAGAGTCGCTGCGCAGCCTCATCGGCGCCGAGGAAAGCGGCCGCATACGCCGCGGATGCGCCGTGACCGGAGCGGGTAACATTCTCGCCGGAATGATGGGCGTGATCGGCCCGGTAGACTATTCTATTTCTCCCGGAATCGTATCTTCCACCAAATGCGCCTCGCGGATAACAATCGTGCCTTGCGCCGTCGGACTCATCGTCTGCTCGTTCCTCCCCTCCGCCGTTGTGTGGCTCACCCAGTTGCCCGACATGGTGATTGGGCTCGTGCTCACCTATGTCGTTGTGCTTCAACTCGCATCGTCGTTCGGAATGATGGCCGACAAGAAAATTATATCCCGTTTCAGCCATTCCATCACCATTGCTTTGCCCCTCACAGTGGCGCTGATTGTGGCGTTTTTACCCGATGCGGTGGAGGCTGATCTGCCCCTCGCGCTGCAACCGATTCTGACCAACGGATTTGTAATTGGTGTTCTATTAGTCGTTTTTCTTGAGCACATTGTCTTTTCACGGAAAAAGGAAGAACAATAATTGCGCAAGTGTTGTTAATTTTACAACCGAATTAGATTGTAAATAACGACTATGCACATCACTAAACCAGTCATTCTCTTGGTTGCCGCACTGGCAACGGCCACCGCCGTGAGCCATGCCAGCCAACCAATTCCGCTCGATTCGTGCCGGAGCATGGCGCTGCGCAACAACAAAACGATGCAGATTGCCAAAGAGCGCATCAATGCTGCAGAATATCAGAAGAAACAAGCGTTTGCAGGCTATCTGCCCGGATTTGACTTCACGGGCGCGTACCTCTACAACCAAAAGGAGATTTCACTCCTCTCGGGCGACCAGATGCTCCCGACCAAATCGTTCAACCCCACCACCGGCAGTTACGACTACAACCTAGTTAAGGGCGCCGACGGTGTGCCCATTCAGGTCAACGGCCAGTATGTGCCGTCGCAGGTTGCCGTGATACCGAAGTCGGCAATGACCTTCGACATCCACAACCTCTTCGCCGGTGCCGTGACAATGACCCAGCCAATCTATATGGGCGGCAAGATCCGCGCCCTCAACAAGATGGCGGAGATGGGACAGGAAGTGGCAAGCAACCTCTACGACAACACAGCCCGCGAGGTGGTCTACAACGTTGACGCTGCCTACTGGCAAGTGGTGTCGCTCGGCGAGAAGAAGAAACTTGCCGTGAGCTACATCGAACTGCTCGACACTCTCCACAGCAACGTGGAGGCAATGATACGCGAGGGCGTGGCTACGAACTCCGACCTGCTCACCGTCGACGTGAAACTCAACGAGGCGAACATCGACCTGACGAAGGTGGACAACGGCCTGGCTCTTTCGCGCATGGCGCTGGCGCAACTCTGCGGCATGCCGATGACTGCCGACTATACGCTTGCCGACGAGGTGAGCGACAACAAGTCGTTTGGCTCGACCCAACCCGCAACGTTCAACATGGCCGACGTCTATGCCAACCGCTCCGACCTCAAGAGTCTGGAACTGGCGGTGAAGGTCTACGAGCAGAAGCAGTATGAGGCGCGCTCGTCGATGCTCCCGACAGTGGCACTCGTTGGGTCCTACGGATTCTCCAACCCTAACATCTTCAACGGCTTCGAGAAGAAATTCAACGGCATGTTCAGCGTGGGTGCAATGGTTAAGATTCCGTTGTGGCACTGGGGCATGAACTACTACAAATACAAGGCGGCGCGCAGCGAGCGCGTCGTCAAGCAATTGGAACTCGACGAGGCGAAGGAGAAGGTTGAACTCCAGGTTAACCAGGCAGCCTACAAAACCTCCGAGGCAGCCAAGACTCTCGCCACCACGCAGACCAACCTCACCAAGGCCGACGAAAACCTGCGTCAGGCTCAGTTGGGCTACAAGGAAGGCGTGATGACCCTCGACAACGTCATGGCTGCGCAGACAGCATGGCTCAAGGCCAACTCCGAGAACATCGACGCAGAGATTGATGTGCAACTCTGCAACGTTTACTTGTCGAAGGTGACAGGTACGCTCAAATACTAATCCCGAAAAATAAAAAAAACAGACAACGATATGGAAAATCTGAATTTCAAGACAGAAAACAAGCAAACTATACGTAAGAAAGAGCGTAGCCTGTTTCTCGCCATCGCCGCTACGGTGATTGTGGTCATCGTGCTCGCAATCATCGGTTTCATCACAGTCAACCCAGCAGAACAGATTGTGCAGGGTCAGGTCGACGGCACAAGCGTGCGCGTGTCGGGACTGATGCCCGGCCGCGTGGAAAAATTCTATGTAACGGAAGGACAGATTGTACACAAGGGCGACACCCTCGCCAAAATTGAGTCGGCAACGGTCGACGCCAAGTTGGCTCAGGCGCTTGCCATGCAGGACGCTGCCAACGCGCAGAAGGACAAGGCCGACGCTGGCGCCCGCAAGCAGGTAATCACCTCTGCCTACGACCTCTGGCAACAGGCCCGCGCATCGCTCGACATCCACAAGAAGACCTACGACCGCATGGAGTCGCTCTACAAGCAAAACGTTGTTTCGGCACAGAAGCGCGACGAGGCTAAAGCAGCCTACGACGCTGCCGTAGCCGCCGAAAACGCAGCCAAGTCGCAGTACGACCTGGCATGCGAGGGCGCGCAGAAGGAAGACAAGGCTGCCGCAACAGCAATGGCAAACGCCTCAAAGGCTTCGGTTGCCGAGGTTGAGTCAATCCTCAAGGACCAGTACCTGCTCGCACCGTGCGACGGCGAAATCACCGACATCTTCCCTAACGAAGGCGAACTCGTGTCGACAGGCACACCGATTATGAACGTGATGAAATCGACCGACAAATGGTTTGTGTTCAACGTGCGCGAAACAATGCTCAAGGACCTCACCGTAGGCAAGGAAGTTACAGTTAGCATCCCTGCCCTCGACGTGAAGAACGCCAAGGCAAAGGTCTACTACGTGAAGGATATGGGCGACTACGCAGTGTGGCGCTCCACCAAGGTTACCGGCGAATACGACAGCCGCACGTTTGAGGTACGCCTGTCGCCGGTCAAAGGCATCGAGAATCTCCGTCCGGGCATGACCGTCATAATGGAACAATAAGCACTCCCACAAAAAATGGTTGATACCGGATTTGTAAAATCAATAAAGCGCGGATGCTGGCAGTTGTGCACCCGGCGGCTGTATTTCTTCGCGATGATAGTCATCCCGATTGTCATGGCTGTGTTCCTGCTGGGACTGATGAAAAACGGCCTGCCGCTCCACATCCCTGCCGCAATCGTGGACCACGACAACTCCACCCTCTCACGCAGCCTGATACGCAACATCAAGTCGGCGCAGGAGGTGAAGATTGTCAACGTGGTGGACAACGAGGGCGAGGCTATGCGACTGCTGCGCGAGGGCAAGATCTATGGATTCTACGTGATTCCGTTCGACTTCACCCGCAACGTGTCGGCAAGCCGCAATCCCGAACTGGCTTATTTCACAAACGCCACCTACTTCATCCCGAGTTCGCTGCTCTACCGCAGCCTAAAAACCAACTCGGTGCTTGCCTCGGGAGCCGTGGTGAAGACCTATCTCGTAAACTCGGGCTTCTCCACCGCGCAGCAGGCGCAGGCGCTGCTCCAGCCCGTTGTGCTGCAGACCAACCCTCTCCACAACCCGCAGAGCAACTACAACGTGTACCTCAGCAACTCGTTTGTGCCGGGGTCGCTGGCGCTGATGATACTCCTTGTCACTGCCTTCAGCCTCTGGCATGAAGAGAAGATGCAGACCTCGCCGCAATGGATTGCCGAGGCGCGCGGCTCGATAACCATAGCCCTGCTCGGCAAGTTCCTGCCGCAGACGCTGATATTCACCGCCGTGGGTGTGCTCATGCAGTCGCTCATGTTCGGCTACCTGCACTTCCCGCTCAACTGTAGCCCGTGGCAAGCCGTGGCAACGATGCTGATGTTTGTGCTCGCCAACCAAGGCTTCGCCATCTTCATTTCGGGCCTCGTGCCCAACCTGCGCATGGCTTTGAGTTTCTGCTCGCTGTTCGGCATCCTGACGTTCTCCATCGGAGCCTTCTCGTTTGCCCTGGAGGCAATGTATGGCAGCATCGCCATCTTCGCCTACATCTTGCCGTCGCGCTACTATTTCCTCATCTACGTAGACCAGATGCTCAACGGCCTGCCGCTCTACTACTCGAAGTTCTACTACGCCGCGCTGCTGGGCTTCATGCTGCTGCCGGTGCTCGTAGCGCCGCGCATCAAGCGTCACGCTCTGCATCCTGTTTACGTTCCTTAGCGAATTTGACGAAATGAAAAGTATACTGAAATTCTATCACGACATAATCAAGGTTTGGCAGATGGAACTCAAACTGATTTTCAAGGACAAGGGTATCCTGATATTCCTGTTCTTGCTTCCGCTTGCCTACCCTATTGTCTACGCCCTCATCTACAACCCCGAAGTGGTGCGCGAAGTGCCGGTAGTGGTGGTAGACCAGTGCCGCTCGTCGCAGAGCCGCGAACTGGTGAGGATGATTGACGCCGACGAAAACACCCGCCTTGCCGGCTATGCCGCCGACATGCAGGAGGCACGCCGCGCAATGGCTGAGAAGGAGGCCTACGGCATCGTGCTCATCGACAATGAGTTCTCGAAGAAGATTGCCCGCGGCGAACAGGCTCACGTCACTCTCTTCTGCGACATGTCGCTGCTGGTGCGCTACAAGGCGCTGCTCACCTCGCTCACCGACGCCACCCTGGCGCTGGGCAGCAAGGTCCAGGTGGAAAGCGTAAGCAGCCTCGGCGCCGCCGCGCCTAAGATTCCGTCGGCCATCAAGAGTTCCTACACTCCGCTCGGCAACCCCCAGCAAGGTTTCGCCACCTTCCTTCTGCCAGGCATCCTCACGCTCATTGTGCAGCAGTCAATGATACTCGCCATCTGCATGATGGGAGGCGCCATCTATGAGCGTCGCCGCCGTCACGGAGGCATCGACCCGCTCGACACCGTCAACTCGGGTGCCGTGAGCCGCCTGCTCGGCAAGTCGATGGCCTATGTGCTTGTCTACATCATTCCGCTGCTCTACCTGCTCATCATCATGCCGCGGGTGTTCAGTTATCCGCAACTGGGCAGTTTCGTCGACATTCTTCTGCTTGCCATCCCCTACATGCTGGCAGTAACCTTCCTGGGCATGACGCTTCAGGTGTTTGTGCGCGAACGCGAATCGGTGTTCCTCGTGGTGGTGTTCACCTCAGTCATCTTCCTGTTCCTCTCGGGCGTATCCTGGCCGCTCTACGACCTCGACCCGTTCTACCGCTTCCTCAGCAGTTGCTGCCCGTCGACCTGGGCAATGCAGGCCATTGAGCGCATCAACGCCAACGGCGCCACCCTCGCCGAAGTGGGCAAGGAATACCAGATGCTCTGGCTCTGCGCCGCCGCCTACTTCTTCATGGCGCTCGCCGTGAACAAGTACTCCCGCCACGGCATGCTCTACGGAAAGAACAAATAAAAAAGTAACAAACAAAATAGTGAATTTCTTGCCGCTATCGGCAAGAAATTCACTATTTTTGCATACTCCCATCAACCTTTCATGCCGATAAATTAGGCTTCAGGTTGGCGATTATTCGCTGAAGAGGTCATCCATGGTGACCTCGCTGTTTACAAGGCCGCTATAGCGGCTCTTTTTCACACCAAAGGTCGTGACAAACGTGTGCAGCAGCGCCTTCTTGGTTTTGGTCGCCGCCACAAACGACGACTCCCGCTCGCGCAAGCGCTGGGCATAGTCAGCGTCAATCACATATTCATCCTTGGCATATTTCATCTCGCAAATATTGATTGCGCCATCGGCACGTTCAATAAGCATGTCAATCTGTCCGCCTTTCCATTCAGCCCCCGAGGCATCGGTAAACGGCCGGCATGCCCACGAATACACATTGCTCAATATCCCAGAGATGCCCAGTTTCTTCTTTATTTGCAGCACATGATGGAAGCATACCTGTTCAAAGGCATAGCCGCTCCAGGCATTCCTGCTGCCATCGTTGCGCATATTGCTCCAGAAATGCTCGTCCTGGCCATTGTTGCCCGCTACGAAACGCATATAGAAAAGGGAATACAAATCCGTAAGTTGGAAAATCGCCTCCCGCTCACTCTTGCCTATGGCCGCATACTTGCGGATAAAGTCGCACTTTATTAGATTGTCGAGAATTTCCGACAACTGTCCGCCGGTCTTTAGCCGCAGAGCCTCCATCAGTTCCTTGCGCGTCATGCCCCTCAATCTGGTCGACAAAACTTCCACCACTCTGCGATAGTGTGTCGAATTGCTGAACAACGAACGGAATATAAATTCAAACTCATTACGCAACGGCGCGTCGCGGGCAAACAGCATACTGTCGACACATGCGTCCAGCGGCACGTCGCCGTCAATCATGTCGAGATAGTAAGGAATGCCGCCAAGCATCATATATACGTCAAGCACCTGCTGACGTGTAAACGTCACGTGCTTTACTTCTGCCAGGAACTCCTCCGTCTCGCCCAACGTGAACGGAGCCAGATAAATCTGGCGGGTCACCCTGCCATACAACCCGCCCTTGTCGCCTATCAGCCGCGACATCATCCACGTGGTGGCAGAGCCGCAGACTATCAGTTTTAGATTAGGAATCATCGATGCCCAGGTATTCCAGAAATAGCCGAAAGCCGCTATGAAATTGCTCTTCGGAGTATCCATCCAGGGCAATTCGTCGAGAAAGACTATTATTTGCTTTTCGCTTGGAAACGATGACAAATATTCCCGCAACGCCGCAAACGCATCAAACCATGTAGAGAGTTTTGGCACAGGCGCTCCAGAATATTGCTGCAACGCTAACCGGAACTGCTCCAACTGAGCCACGCGTGCCACTTCATACAAACCCGTAAACGAGAAAGCGAACCTGCCGTCAAACATTTTTCTTATCAGAAAAGTCTTGCCAACACGCCTGCGCCCATACACTGCAATCAGTTCAGCCTTGCCACTTTCGAGGCGCTGATTGATGATTTGCTGCTCACGTTTGCGTCCAACTATTCCATTCGTTGCCATAATATTTTGGTTTTATGCGGTTTATACAACATCTAATCGTACGCAAAGATAATGATTGATTCCGAAAAAACCAAGATAGCGCCTCCTTAACTACCATTTTTGACCCACTTAAGGAGGCGCTATCCGCTATCCCGCCTCCTTAACTGTCCTTTTCAACCCACTTAAGGAGCCGCTATCCGCTATTCAACCTCCTTAACTCCCGATTTACCGCAGCATTCCCCCTCCCGCAACTGCAAATAAGAGAACGGCTATTTGAAATTAGCGCCTTTGACAAAAAAAATTATTAACTTTGCGTATGCGCCAGCCATTCGGCTTGACGCATTTTACACTATCTTCAGTCAGATTAAAACAGCGCACTATGGACGAGCAACAAAAAATAGCTATTATCGATAGCGGAAAGCAATATTTCCGTTCCATAATCATACCCAACCACATCAAGAAGTTGAAATCATTGACGCTTAAGGATTTTGACATCAACCCTTTTCTCATAAACTATCTTGCAGCCTTTTTGTGTGGAAACACTGAGCCAGAATCTCTTGCAAAGGCGCTCTTGTATCCTCGCATTTTGGGCACAAGCATAAACACAAGTTTTGGCCAAAATGTGCAGATTTTCATATCGCAACTTAAGGAAGTGGTAGGCGGAGCATCGGGAATCGATGGGATTGACATCGAATTTGTTGATGCACTGGATGGACGTAAGAAATATTGCCAATGCAAGGCTGGTCCACAGACCATCAACAAGGATGACGTAGCAACCATTCTTGGGCATTTCAAGAAATTGGTCGGCAAGGCTCGTCTTGACAAAATTCCTTTGCAAACGGACGATATGATTGTAGGAATATTGTATGGTGAGAAGATGTCGGC
>CAVAOU010000031.1:0-11789 GCA_963590085.1 Senegalimassilia sp.
GTATCAGGGCATACAGCGCTGTAACCTCGCTCTCCAGCAAGTGCCTACGGTCTCTCCCGACGAGAGCGTGACCGAATCGCGCCAGAACTGCCTTCTCGGCGAGGCTTACTTTATGCGCGCTTACTATTATTTCCGCCTTGTGCGCATCTTCGGCGGTGTGCCTTACGTAGACAAGGTGATCGACAGCAGCGACAACTGGAAACAGCCGCGCGCCACTGCCGACGAGATCTACAACCACATCATCGACGACTTGAAGTTGGCTGAAGGCCTGCTCTGGAACAAGAGCCAGTATGCCGACGCCGACCTCGGCCGCGCAACCAAGGGCGCCGCTCAGGCAATGCTCCTGAAGACTTACCTCTACATGCACGACTACGAGAACGCATACACTTGGGGCAAGAAATTCTTCGAGGACCAAAAGAGCGAATACAGCCTCTGCACCAACTATTCCGACAACTTCACCCTCGCCGGTGAAAACGGACCGGAATCGGTGTTCGAAATCCAGTATATGGCCGACCCGACATCCGACTACGGCGAAGGCTTCGGCTTCACCCGCGGTACGTTCACCACAATCCTTACCCGCAGCCGCGCCAACTCTCTTGGCAGCAACGCAGGTTGGGGCTTCAACCACCCGACAAAGGACCTCTACAACGAGTTTGAGGAAGGCGACCTCCGCCGCGAGGCTACCATCAGCCAGCCGGCTGCCGACGAGATTGAGGCAAACACCGACTTGACTTACCTTGGAAGTTACTATAACAACAACAAGACTTCGTTCTACGAAAACGGCGCCTACGTTGCCCTCGACCACGCAACCCGCGGCCCGCTCAACTACCGCCTCATCCGTCTGTCGGACGTGATGCTGATGTATGCTGAGGCAGCCCTCGAGAGCGGCAAGGACCTCACAGTGGCAAAGCAGATGCTCAACGATGTCCGCGCCCGCGTCAACATGCCGGCATTCCCTAACTACCTTAGCTACAGCGACAATACGGAAGACCTCCGCAAGGCCATCCGCCACGAGCGCCGCGTAGAGTTGGGCATGGAAGGCCACCGCTGGTTCGACCTCTGCCGTTGGGGCATCGCCTACGAGGTGATGGACAAGGACAACGGTTCCTACGGAAAGAACGAGAGCGAAGAGGCTCGCAACGAGATGGCATCGTTCATCAAGGGCAAGCATGAGTTGTTCCCGATTCCGGCTGAGGAAATCAACCTTAACCCGATGGACCAGAACTATGGTTACTAACATAAAACCAACAACGGATGGCGGGCCATCCCGTCCGCCATCCATTTTTAAAAAATACATTTTTCACTTACTTAAAAATTAAATTATTATGAAAAATTTGACTCTTTTGGCTGCCATGGCAGTCTGTGGCGTTGGCTTGGCAAACGCTCAGTATTCAGTTGACCCAAGTTTGGCAACAGTTAAGGACAATGGTGACAAATTCGACGCTGTGGTTCTCGACGAGGCTTCAATCAGCACTTTGACTTCAGAAGGCAAGACTGTTCAAGACCTCCGTTCAGACGACACTAACCGCTTCCTCTATGTTTGGAGCGACACATTCGCAGCTGGCGACGGCTCTTATCCTGGCGTTGATGGCCACTCTGACGGCTATTGCTCATTGACAGTTACATCAGTGGGTTGGTCAGGTGCAGGCTACTGCATGGTTAACGCTCCTGCTGACCTCTCTCACTTCAACGACAACACTCACTTCCACTTCGCTATCCGCACTGAGTCTAGCCTTACAAGCGCTGCTATCATCATCGGCGACGGCTACAAGTATGGCAACACTACAGACGTTTGGTCTCCTGCTAAGATTTCTGTAGGATCTGCAGCATTTGTTGACAACGGCAAGACATTCCCATTGGTTGGCGATCTCGACTCTGAAGGCGACTGGGCTGGTTACGACCTTACTTTTGCTCAGTTGAAGAAACTTTGGCCTGACTTCTCTTATGAGCCAGAAGAATTTGGTGGTAACCTCGTTTCGTTCCTCGCTGGTGCTGTAACTGGTCAGAACATCTGCTTGGATGCAGTTTACTTCTACACTCCTAAGGACGGCGCTGTAAACGACATCGCTGCTGACGCTCTTATCGTTGTTACAAACAAGACTATCAACGTTTCTGGCGCTGACGAAATCGCTCTCTACAACCTCGCTGGCCAATTGGTTAAGAAATCAAACTCTTCAGCAATGGGTGTTGCTGATGTGGCTAACGGCGTTTACGTAGTGAAGGCTGGCAACGCTGTTAAGAAAGTCGTTTTGAAATAATATTGTTTTAACACAATCCCTTTAACCGACAGCGGACGGACCAATCCTCCGCCCGCTGTCTTTCCAAAAGTCCGGCGCCACGCGTGCCGGCGACCATACAGACCACCGCTTCTGCGACAGCGGCAAATCCTAAGGTAAAACAATAAATAAAAACATAACGATGAATCTCAGCAGAAATCTACTCTTCATTGCAACTGCGGCTTGTGCCGCACTTCCGATGGTTGCCAAGGACCCTCAGGTAGGCACCGGCGAAACCAACGGCTATCACCTTGTTTGGCAAGACCTCTTCGACTCCGGCGAACTCCGTCCCGACCGATGGAACATGGAGGTGAACGGCAGCGGCGGCGGCAACAACGAGATGCAATACTACACCGACCGTGAGAAAAACGTGCATATCGGCGACGACGGCAACGGCAACAGTTGCCTCATCATCACCGCCTGCCGGGAGGTCTATAGCGGCAAGCAGTTTACTTCCGGACGTATCACCACAAAAAATAAAGTAGCCTTCAAGCACGGCAAGGTTGAGGCTGCCATCAAACTCCCGTCGACAGCCAACGGCCTCTGGCCGGCATTCTGGATGATGGGCAACGACTACGACACTGTAGGCTGGCCTAAGTGCGGCGAAACCGACATCGTGGAGTTTGGCAACGTTACGGGCATCAACGCCGGCACTCAGGACCGCTATTTCAACGGAGCGTGCCACTGGGGACAGTCGTGGAACAACCACCCGAACTATGCGCGTGCGGTGACCTATAGTTACAGCCTGCAGGACGGCGAATACCACATCTTCACTTGCATCTGGGACGAGAACCGCGTGGCAATGTACGTCGACCTCGACAAGTATCCTAACGCTTCTCCTTACTATGAGATGACCATCCCGGCTACTACCAACACCAACGACCCTGGATATTATTTCCACAAGGAAAACTTCATACTCTTCAACATGGCTGTGGGCGGCAACTTCCCTGCCATCTACGACGCCAACGCCATCACTGCCCTTAACGACGCAAACGGCAACCAGGCAAGCATGTATGTGAACTACGTGAAGGTTTACCAGAAAGGCAACGGCGCCGACGAGTCGCTCACCACACTCGCCGACGGCGACCCTCAACCAGGCGAAGACTCAGTGGCCGACATCGCTGCTGCCAACCTTCTCTCGTTCGACGGCGCAATTCTTACTACCGATGCCGAAGCATCGATTGCTGTCTACAACCTCAGCGGCGCTCTTGTGCGCACTGCCGTAGGCACAGAGATGAACGTTGCTGACCTCGCCGGAGGCGTGTATGTAGTAAAAGCCGCGGCTGGCAACCGTCAAGCAACCAAGAAAATCGTAATCCGATAGACAGATGGCCATTTCACTGAAAAATATACTTATGGTGGCATTGGTGGGCGCAGCGTCGGTGCAAGTCGGCGCGGTGCCTTCCAAAAAAGGCTACGACCTTGTGTGGCAAGACCATTTCGACGGCGTGGAACTCAACCGCGCCTACTGGAATGTGGAGGTCAACGGCACGGGCTGCGGCAACCATGAATTGCAGTATTATATCGACAGTCCCGACAACATCTCGGTGCGCAACGGCAACCTTGTGCTCACCGCTCGCCGCACCGACTACGACGGACATGCCTTCACCTCCGGGCGCATCAACACCCAGGGCAAGGTGGCATTCTCCTACGGCATCATTGAGGCGCGTATCCTCTTCCCTGAAACGACCAACGGCCTCTGGCCGGCATTCTGGATGATGGGCAACGACATCAAGGAGAACGGTTGGCCGAAGTGCGGCGAAACCGACATCCTCGAGATGGGCCACGCCGACGGCATCAGCGCCGGTACCCAGAGCCGCCTCTTCAACGGCGCTATGCACTGGGGCTCCGAGCCGCAGTACCACTGCCAGCAGGTGGCGCCGAAAACCAGCGACAAGAGTCTGCAGGACGGCAAGTACCACACCTTCACGGTGCTCTGGACTCCGGAATACATTGAGATGTATGTCGACAAGCAGAAAGAACCGTATATGCGTGCCTTGATTGGCGAAAACAGCGACAAGCACCTGTATTTCAACAAGGACAACTACATCCTGTTTAACCTCGCTGTTGGCGGCGACTTCCCTGGCATCCATAATCCCGCCGACATCACCGCGCTCCAGGGCGACGGCGCTT
Source organism: Senegalimassilia sp. (assembly GCA_963590085.1). GTDB lineage: Bacteria > Bacteroidota > Bacteroidia > Bacteroidales > Muribaculaceae > Limisoma. The sequence continues at coordinate 4,410 of CAVAOU010000031.1, forward strand.
CGGCTGAGATGCTTGTTGACTATGTGAAGGTCTATCAACTGAAGAATGAGAAAAATCTGAAACTTAAATAACCGTAAAAACCCCTACCTAATGAACGACCAGAATATGATGAAACGAGTAGTGTTGTTTTGCCTCTTTGTGGTGCTGGCCATTGGCTATGCTCTCTCGGCAAACAAAAATATAGAAGAAAAGATTGACGAACTTATCTCCAAGATGACTCTCGAGGAGAAAATCGGCCAGATCAACCAGCAGACAGGCCAGGGCTACAGCGACGCCATTGTGAAGCAAATCAAGGGCGGCGCAATCGGCTCTATCCTCAATGAGATTGACCCGGTGGTTGTCAACAAACTGCAGAAAGAGGCTGTGAAAAACAGCCGCCTGCACATCCCTTTGATTTTTGCACGCGACGTGATCCACGGCTTCAAGACCATATTCCCTATCCCTCTCGGACAGGCGGCTTCGTGGAACCTCTCGCTCATTGAGCAGGGCGCGCGCATCGCTGCCGAGGAGGCTTCGTCGTCAGGTGTGCGTTGGACATTCTCACCGATGGTCGACATCGCCCGCGATGCCCGCTGGGGACGCTGCGCGGAGTCGGCAGGTGAGGACCCTTACCTTGCAGCAAAGGTGGGCGTGGCGATGGTCAAGGGCTATCAGGGCGACGACCTCTCCAAGCCTAACACCATGGCTGCCTGCACCAAGCACTTCGTGGGCTACGGCGCAGCCGAAGGCGGCAAGGACTACAACTCTACATGGATTCCCGACGGACTGATGCGCGACGTTTATCTGCCGCCGTTTGAGGCTTGTGCCAAGGCTGGCAGCGCAACGTTTATGTGTGCCTTCAACGACAACGACGGCATCCCTGCATCCGCCAACAAATATCTGATGCGCGACGTGCTCCGCGGCGAGTGGGGCTGGGACGGCGTGATGTGTAGCGACTGGGCTTCAATCATGCAACTCGTGCCGCAGGGCTACTGCATCGACCTCAAGGACGCTGCCCTGAAGGCTGCGTTGGCTGGTGTCGACGTGGATATGGAAAGTTACGCGTATGCGCGCCACATGAAGGAACTCGTTGACGAAGGCAAAATCGACGAGAAGGTCATCGACGAACTCGTGCGCAACGTGCTTCGCCTCAAATACCGTCTTGGACTTTTCGACAACCCTTATGTCGACCTCAAGAAAGCCAACCAGTTCTACGCTCCAGCGTCGCTCGAGGCTGCAACCCGCATGGTTGAGGAAAGCACCGTGCTGATGAAAAACGACGGCGTTCTGCCGTTTGCCGCACAAGGCAAGAAAATTGCCCTCGTGGGCCCGATGGCCGATGCTCAGCACGACCAGGCCGGCACTTGGAGTTTCGACCTCGACAAGACTCACACCGTCACTCCGCTTGCCGCTCTGCGCGAAGCGCTCGGCAACGACGCGGTGCTGTTTGAGAAAGGTCTGACCTATAGCCGCGACAAGAGCGAAGAAGGCATCCAAAAGGCCGTTGAGGTGGCTAAGAAAGCCGACATCGTAGTGATGGTGGCAGGCGAGGAGGCTGTGCTCTCGGGCGAGGCCCACAACCGTGCCGACTTGTCGCTCCCTGGCGCACAGACCAAGATGCTCGAGGCTCTGAAGGCAACGGGCAAGCCAGTGGTACTCATTGTCATGGCAGGCCGTCCGCTCACCATCAGCCATGAGGTAGCGCTTGCCGACGCCACTCTCTTTATGTTCCACCCAGGCACAATGGGCGGCACAGCCATTGCCAACATGCTCACCGGTGCAGCCGTGCCGTCGGGCAAGTTGCCTATGACCTTCCCGAAGATGGCAGGCCAGGAGCCAATCTACTATAACCACAACAACACCGGCCGTCCGGCAAGCAACATTGTGATGATTGACGACATCGAACTCGAGGCTGGCCAGACTTCAACCGGTTGCACAAGTTACTATCTCGACGCCGGCGACGGCCCTGCATTCCCGTTCGGCTACGGACTGTCCTACACCACATTTACCTACGGCGCCCCACGCCTGTCGAAGGCTTCGATGGCAAAGGATGGACAGATTGAGGTGGTTTGCACCGTTACCAACACTGGCAAGTATGAGGCTTCCGAGACAGCGCAACTCTATGTGCGCGACCTCGTCGGCTCGCTCACACGCCCAGTGCGCGAACTCAAGGGCTTCGAGAAGATTTCGCTCAAGCCGGGCGAGAGCCGCGACGTGAAGTTCACCGTCAAGGCTTCCGACCTCGCATTCCACAACGCTGACCTCAAGAAGGTTGTTGAGCCAGGCGAATTCCAACTCTGGGTGTCGACCGACAGCGCAAGCGGCACACCGGTTTCATTTAGTGTAACAGAATAAACGATATAGCGATGAACGCAAAAAATACTATCATTGCCGCCGCAACGCTGGCTCTTGCCGTCAATGGCTTCACTGCCGACGCCAAGAGTTTCAAGCGCGGCGTGGGCGAGAATTCCTTCAACAGGGAGGAAGAGATTACTGCCGTGCGCCCAGGCTCGTCTTGGTTCTACAACTGGGCAAACACGCCCAACACCAACGTGGTGAACGTGCCCGACGCGGATTTCGAGTTTGTGCCGATGTGCTGGAACGCAAGTTACAACGCCGACAACATCCGCAACTACTGCAAGGCTCACCCTGAAACCAAATATCTGCTCGGCTTCAACGAGCCGAACTTCAAGAACCAGGCCAACATGACTCCTGAGGTGGCTGCGGCAGCGTGGCCAGCCGTGAAGGCTCTCGCCCAGGAACTCGGCCTGAAACTCGTGGGTCCGGCGGTCAACTATTCGCCCGACGGCGAGGAGAACAACCCCTACACCTGGTATGCCAAGTTTGTAGCCCTCGTAGGCACCGATGCCTTCGACTACATTGCCATCCACAACTATTCGGGCGGCACCGACGGCATGAAGGACATGATTGACAAGTTCTACAACCTCTACGGCAAGCAGATTTGGCTCACCGAGTTCTGCTACTGGCCGAGCGGCGTGACCATCACCCCGTCGTCGCAGATTTCGTCGATGGTGCAGCAGGTGGAGTATCTGGAGAAGAGCGACCACGTGTTCCGCTACGCATGGTTCAAGGCTAAAGGCTCAATCACCAACTCGCCAGCCTATGCGCTGATTGTGCCAAAGAACGGCGACGGCGAGCGCGAACTCTCCGAGCAGGGCAAGGTCTACTCCTACATGACTGATTTCGACGAGACAGTCTACCACTCGACCTCCGAGATGGTGCCTGCCACTGAATATATCAACTCAAAATCGCTGATGCTCGGCTCTTCCTACGACGAGAAGAACACCAAGCCGATTGAAATCACCCAGTTCAACGCCGGCGCCTACGTCGACTACCAGTTTGACGTGGCAGAGGCTGGGGCCTACACTCTCACGCTCCGCGTCAGCGGTATGGGTGAGCCTACACGTTTCGATCCAACAATAGGTATATATAGCGTTGACGCCGACGGCAACGTGCTGTCGACCCTCGCCAGCGCCCGCCAGTTCGCCCTGTCGAACGATGAGAAGGTCTATCAGGACGTAACCTTCTCCATGAACCTTGCCGCAGGCAAGCAGCGCATCCGCATCAAGGACGACGGCCCATACTCTCCGAGCGGCATCCACATCAGCGCCCTCACGTTCAACCCCAACGGCGCTGTTGAAGGACTTACCGTCGACACTGAGAAGGTGGCATGCCACTACGTTGGCGGCAAACTCCAGTTCACTGGCAACGCCACAGTGGCTAAGGCTACGGTCTACGACCTTAACGGCCGCACGGTAGCCGAAGGCGCAGTCGAAGGCAATGTCTTCGCCGCAGAGCTCCCAAGCGGTGTCTACCTTGTCCGTGCCGTGACAACCGACGGCGCTACGGCAACGGTAAAAATCGTGAAGTAAGGATTTTTGTTTTCATAAAATAATATTTATAGTTAGGTTCTTCCTATCGGGCTAACATTTGGGGACTTTCCCCAAAGCGTTTCACTAGTAAAAAAGATAGGTTTGTTAATGTTTGTAGCAGCGGGATTGCGTGAGCAATCCCGCTTTGCGTTTTCCTCTATGTTCGCGTTTTCCCCGTGCAAAGTCGTGCGCATCATTGAGGTCAGCGCATGACCATTGTGAGTGCGCCTTGTAAAGGCGCGATGTTTATAACCCCATGGCTTTAGCCTGGGGAAACCTGACAACCAACAATTTGCGCCCTGTAAGTGGCGCTACAGGGGAGAAGTTGCTTTAGTCGCTGTGGTGGCGTACTTACAGCACGCAATTACTTGGTGTATAGCCCAGCCCCAGGCTAAAGCCATGGGGTTATAGACATTGCGCACTCTACGAGGCGCACACCTTCACGCGTGTCGTCTGTATAACGCCTGGCTTACCTGCACCGCTGTGATTTTACCCTAATTTGTTGAATTGTGGTAACATTTGTCGAAAAATGTTGATAATTTAAAATCAAACGATTACATTTGCACCAATAATGCATTATTATTCTACTTTGGTTATGAAAAAGGCTCCTGTAAAAGGTTTGTAAGTGAAACTTAAACAGTTCTAAATATTATTTTTTATGAAGAAATTTTATTCTCTTTTCTTGACTGCCTTATTGGCGTCAACAGGATTTAGCGCTTCGGCCTACGAAGTACTCGATCCTACTGCAGTGAAGGAAGGCAAGTATGTCATTGCTGGCAAGACTACCGATTCTGATCAGATTTATCTGATGAAGAACGAGACTTACGCAAAGTATTACGTTGCCGCTACTGAGTCGACCCTCGACGGCACTGAAACGTTTGCCGATGAAAACCTCTTCACTATTGCAAAATCTGGCGAAGGCTACACTATCCAAGGTTCTGACGGCAAGTATGTGACTATCGCACAAAGTGGCACTCACTACAACCTCACTGTAGGCAACGATGCTTCTGACGCAGTGTGGACATTTGCTGACCACGATGGTGCAACTCAGGCTACCTATGGTTCATATAGCACTTACTTCATGTCGTTCAAGATGTACAATTCTACTCCTGAATTCATGACAGGTAACGCAGACAGCCATATCCGTCCTACATTCTACTATGTAGGTGAAGATGGCGATGAGGACGAAATCTTCCCACCGGTAATCACAATCGACGGTACAAAGAACACCGACGACGAGTATGAAGGCGATGTTACAGTAAGCGTTGCTCTTCCTACAGGCGCTACTTCGATGGTTATCAATATCAAGCAAGACGGTGATGACTTGGACACTCTTGAGGCTATTGGCGACTGGTCGGACACTTACAGCGGCGCAGGCACTTACACTGTAGAGGCTGTTGCCTACAAGGACGGAGCGGTAGCATCGGACGCAAACTCTGTTGAATTTACAATCGCTGACGAAGGCGCAATCCCTGCACCGTCGATCGAAGTTTCTGGTACACAGAACGCCGACGGCAACTATGTTGGTGAGGTGACAGTAAACGTTTACTATCCAGAAAGCGCCGCAACCGCATTCGTTACCGTATTTAAAAACGATAAAGAAATTAGCGACACTGAGATTTCCGCTGACTGGACAAATTCTTACACAGAAGTAGGTACTTACCGCATCCAGGCTCAGGCTTACGCTGGCTTCGACGAGTCTAAGTTGAACAAGTTTGAGTTTACAATCGTTGAAGACGATGATGAAGGCGAAAACATTGATTTCGTTCTCGCTACTTCGACCGACCAATTGATTGAAGGCGCAAAGGTTTTGTTTGTTAGCCCAGAAGGCGACGCAGAGAGTGGTTACACTTACCACACTTTGTCGAACACTGTAAACTGCAGCAAAGACAATCAGCACTACGTACAGAGCACAACTGTTGACATTGTTGACAACAAGATTAGCGAAATCGGTCTAGACGTTGCTTACTTCACTGTAGGCAAGTCTGGCGAATTCTTCACATTCTACACTGAAGACGCAGTTGACGAAAGCGGTAGCGCAAAGGCTGGCTACATCTGCTCTGCTAGCAGCGACAAGAACTCAATGGATACTCAGTCGGAACTCGCCGACAACGGCAAGTGGGACGTGACTATCTCTGACGGTTTGGCTACAGTATTGGCTCAAGGCGACTACACTCGCAACTCTTTGATGTACAACTACAACGCATTCCGTTGCTACAACCCAACAACTACTGGCATCAAGACTTCATTGCAAATCTACGTTACTTCTGACTCTTCAGTTAAGAACGTAGCAGCCGACGATGCTACAATCGTTGCAACAACTGGTGCAGTCATTGTAAAGGCTAACAACGCCCGCGCAGACGTCTACACTATTGCTGGTGCAAAGGTTAACTCTACAAAGGTTAACGGCGAAGCAACTATCAACCTCGCTGCCGGACTCTACATTGTCCGCGTAGGCAACACAGTTGCTAAGGTAGTGGTTAAGTAATTTCTCCACACTAATCAATAGCACAAGCCGGGCAAGCAATTGCTCGGCTTTTTTTGTCTCAATCCGAATTCGCAGTGTGCGGAAAAAGTCCTGACAGCGAGGGAGAGCATCCCGTCGGGATGCCGTATTGATAACCCCAGGCTTCAGCCTGGGGCTGCTGAAAACCAACAACTTGCGCCCTGTAAGCGGCGCTACATGGGCATGGAGGTCTGGGTCGATGCGGTGGCGTACTTACAGCACGCAATTACTTGATAGCCAGCCTAGCCCCAGGCTAAAGCCGTGGGGTTTGGAACATTGCGCCTCGATGAGGCGCTCTTTCGCTGGATGGGTATTCTGTCCTCGCTCTATTGACGTGTGCTCAAAGATTCCAATATGACTCGGCTTTTTTGCTGGTTACGGATTTTTCCGCTATCTTCGGACAAAATTTCGCAAAGCAATGAAAATGATGAAGATATTCAAGTCGCCGGAGAAGGTCGTTTGGGCAGGCTTCGGCGCGTCGGTAGCGGCGCTGGTGATTTATGCTGTGCTGGCTGCCTCGATAGGCATGCTGCCCTCGGCAGCGATGCAGGTGATGTGCTGGCTGGTGCTGGTGCTGTCGCTTGCCGGAATGGCTGTGTCAGTGTGGGGAATGTCGGTGTGGACGCTCCTCGACACTCCCAAGTGGATGCACTTCACTGCCATCGGCGTCAGCGTGGTCAACATCCTCTTTCCGCTCCCATCGGTGGCCTATCTGCTGATAAGCACCTATGTGGCGATGCTGGGTTAGGAAAAGAGTATAAACATAAGGAATAAGAAAAAAGGCTACGTCCCTTGCGGGGCGTAGCCTTGTGATATAAAAGGATTTCTTTTTCTTGGTTGCTTACTTTGCAAGCGATGTAGCAACGTCAACGGCGCAAGCCACTGTGCAGCCTACCATTGGGTTGTTACCGATGCCGAGGAAGCCCATCATCTCAACGTGAGCAGGTACTGAAGAAGAACCTGCGAACTGAGCGTCAGAGTGCATACGGCCCATGGTGTCGG
>CAVAOU010000032.1:0-11591 GCA_963590085.1 Senegalimassilia sp.
GAGGAAATTCACGTTGACCACCGACAGCAGCACCAGCGCCACCACAACGATGGCATAAGCCCACCCCCACCGCTTCAGATAGCGCGGATAGAGTTGGCGCATATAGTTGCCCGCCGAGAGTTTATATATGTTGCTCCGAATCATTTCGACGTATCGAAAAATGAGAAATACACTGCACCGATGAGCAACAGGAAAGCCACGATGTGGTTCCAGCGGATTGACTGTCCCTGAAACATGAACGTAGCCACCACGGTGAACACCAGCAGCGTTATAGCCTCCTGAATCACCTTCAACTGCACCAGCGAGAACGGGCCGCCGTTGGCCTCGTAGCCGATTCTGTTGGCGGGCACCTGAAACGAATATTCAGCCAAGGCGATGCCCCACGAAAACAGGATTACCACCCACAACGGCCAGTTTTTGGAAATGCCCAACTCGCCCAGGCGCAGATGGCCGTACCACGCAAGAGTCATGAAGATGTTGGACACCACCAACATTATTATAGTCAATACACCTGAATTCATTGTTGCGGGAGTTTTACGCCGAACTTGGAATACACTTTCATGCTCTGCTCGTGGCAAAGTTGGCATATACCCGTTCCGCTGTTGTTAAACAGGGATTTCAGATTGATGTAGTTCTTACCGTTGTCGTAGACAAACGAGAACACCTGCCTCTTCAGTTCGTTTGCGCGGTCGCAGGCAGGAGCGCGGCCTGTAGATGCATCCGCACGCAGGTCGGAAGGGATGCTGAGCATAGTGACCGGAGCCACCACGCCGCAAGGCGGATAGCCGAGCACCGTCCACATCACAATGTCCTTGACCTCCTTCGGAGTGTTCACCCCCTGGACGGCAATCGAGGCAGAGGAAATGCGGCGCGGGATGAAGTCGTTGTCGGTAATCCACTCCACCGAGTCGCTGGCAAAGTCCTTGCCGATGAGCGAATGGTAGAAGGAGCGCGACAATTTCTCTGTGAGCACCGCCGGCGTAACGCTGCGGCTCTCCAGATAAGGCATCAGCAGGTGGCGGGCATTTGCCTCGCGCACATAGCCGTAGCCCTCGTGCTCGCGTCCCGACTTGGAATAGTTTGTGCGAATCATGTATCCGTCCACGTCGAAGCGTGCGTATTTCCAATTGTCCGTTTCAAAATACGCAGCATTGCCGTAGGCATCAATCACGCCGAAGTTGGCCTCTACACGGAGAGGCTTCGGGAGAGAGTCGAGCAGGTTGGCAAAATCGGCAACCGTGGTACACATGCCCAGCGCCTTAGCCATCAGCACGCCCTCCTTGTCCATCACCGTAATGGTGTCGTTCTTCAGGTTGTAGGACGCGGTGTTCATTATAGCAAACCCACGGTCGTTCATGCCCATCCACGCCTCGCGGCAGAGTGTGTCGGAACTGTTGAAAAGAGCGACATACGGGATTTGCCCCGCGGAGTCAATCCTTTCTATCTTGTTGTTGAGGTCGCTCGTGTCGCGATGCTTCCAGATTATCGGGCGGCCGTCGGCGGTATACTTGCCAGAGATGATAGCCGAGGTGCAGGCTTCAGCCACCACCGATGCCAGCACCACCGCCAATACAGTCAATACAAACTTCTTCATAAATACAAAGATAGTGCAAGGTGAGAAATCTTGCAAAATATCTTTGTATGGCTCTTAATAGAGGGAGATTTCGTCCATGAAGAGGAACGGGAGTTTGCCTTCGCCCGCATGGCCGGCAGGCAGAGCGGATGACGGCTTCACATTCACCTTCACATAGCGGGTGGTTACGGGTGCGAAATCGAGGGCATAGGCCTTCACGCACCGCTTGCGCACGTCGGTGTCCTCGGGATACAGCTCGCTGGCTACCATGGTGAAGTCCTTATTATCGTCCGACACCGACACCGTGATGGCTGTAGGAGCCATAATCCACGCATCCATATAGGTCATGGCATTAAGGCTCATGCGGCTGATTTCGGTGGGTTGCTGCAAGTCGATGAGCAGCGACACCTCCCCTCCCACAAAGCCGAGCCATGCGCCCGTGGCGAAATTGTCGTTGCCCACGCGCCCGTCGACGAGTGTCACTGCCCCACCAAAGGCATAGTTGGGATAAGGCGGCAAGGTGAGGAAACTGACGGGGCGGAGCGTGGCCTTGTTGAACGACACCGAGTCCTCAAACTCGCTGCCCGTGCCGTCCTGGCGTAGGGCCACAGCGCGCAACGTCGCCGACTTGTCGATGACCACACTATCCGCGTAGCGCTTTGAATCAGCAGTAGGCTTGCTTCCGTCAAGGGTATAGTAGATAGGCGCATCGTCTATCACGCTGAGCGACACGCCAATCTGTCGCTTCTCCGTGTCGGGGCGGAAATCCGCGTGAAGGTTGTAGAGATGCTTGCCATAGTTCCAGCCGTTGCAGCGATAGAGATTCATCAGCGGCACTACCCTCTTCAGGAAACCTCCATAGTCCTTTTTGTCGGCGACCGTCCACTGCACCTCCGACAGGGCAGCCATGCGCGGCAGCACCATATACTCCACATGGTCGGTCGTAGCGATATATTCCGTCCACAGGTTAGCCTGCGCGCCAAGCACATGCTTCGCCTGCTCGTCGGTCAATCCAGCGGTAGGCTCCAGTTCATACACCTTGCTAACCGGCAGGCATCCGCCAATCGACAGCGGCTCGTTGCGAGTGTCGCCCGTCTGGTAGAAGTCGAAATAGCAATGCGAGTTGGGCGCCATGATCACGTTGTGTCCCATCTGTGCCGCACGGATGCCGCCCGCCGTGCCCTGCCACGACATCACCGTGGCGTTGGGAGCAACATCACCGTTAAGAATCTCGTCCCATCCGATGGCGCTGCGGCCGTGGGCATTGAGGAAACGCTCGGCGCGCTGCATGCAGTAACTCTGCAAGCGGTCCTCGGCGGTAAATCCGCCGCCCGACTTCAAGCCCTCGTGGGCAATGCGCTTTTGGCATTTCGGACACACTTTCCAACGAGTGCGCGGCGCTTCGTCGCCACCGATGTGGATGTATTTTGAAGGGAAAATCTCAATCAGTTCGCCGAGGATGTCCTCCACAAACTTCATGGCCTGCTCGTTGCCGATGCACAGCACGTCGGGGAACACGCCCCAGTCGGGACAAACCTCGTAAGGGCCGCCCGTGCAGCCGAACTCAGGATATGCCGCCAGCACAGCCAAAGTGTGTCCAGGGAGGTCGATTTCAGGAATCACGTTGATGCCCCGCTCCGCAGCATAAGCCACCACATCCTTCATCTGCGCCTGCGTGTAGTAGCCCCCGTAGTCGGTGTTGTCGTAGACGCCGCTGCCAAGGTAGCCCACCACGGTGCGATGGCGCACAGAGCCAATCTCCGTGAGTTTCGGGTATTTCTTACTCTCGATGCGCCAGCCCTGGTCGTCGGTCAGGTGCCAGTGGAAAGTATTCATGTTGTGCAACGCCAGGATGTCGATGTATTTCTTCACAAACTCAATCGGGAAGAAATGGCGGCACACGTCGAGGTGCATGCCTCGATATGAGAAACGCGGCTCATCGTTGACCACAGCCGACGCCAGCAACAGGCTCTCGCCATCCGCCTCAGCAGGCAACGATTTGCGCAAGGTCTGAATGCCGTGGAGCACCCCCTGCGCAGTCTGCCCCTCTATCACCACCCCGGAGTTGGCCACCGTGAGCCGATAGCCCTCCACATTGGGGATTGACGGATTGATTGCCAGCGCAATGGCATGCTTCACCTTCTGCCCCGCCTTCAGTTCCTTTACGGTCAAAGTCAGCCCCGTGGATTGGCGAACATACTCCGCCAGGAACTCCGCATTGCGCTTCAGCAACGGGTTGCCAGCGGGATAAGTAACCACAGTCTTTGCATTGAGGCAGAAAGGCTTCGCCTCAGTCATCGTTATTTCGCGTGGCAGAGGCACAACCGCGTAGGAGGTCACCTCCTGGGTCTTTGCCAGTCCCGAAGACGCGCACAAGGTTGCCATAGCCACTAATCCAATCAGTTTATTCATAATATTCAATTAAAAGTGTACGTTTTTGTCATTTCACCGCCTTGCCCGACAGTTCCCAGCCAGTGAGAGTCGACACCACCGGGATAATCTCCATCGCCATCTTTCGCTGGCCGCTGTAGTTGGGATGCCACACAGCGCCGTAGTCGGTCTCCGTGTTGAACAAGCCGTCGGGGAGTCTGAGCAGATGGATATTCTTGTCGTTCATCTCGGCGAGCGCAGCCTCATAGAAGTCGTAGACCGGCGCAGGGATGGTGCAGCAATAGATGCAGAGGATGGGCACCTGCCCGTAGTGCTCGCGCACCTGCTTGAGCATCTTCGTGTAGGATGCCACAAACTCGCTCTTAAACGGCTTCGGCTCCACCGAGAAGTCGTTGGTGCCAAGGTTGATGACCACAAGGTCGGGCGTGTAGGTCTTGAAATTCCATTGCTCCGTCGACCCCTCGTCGAAGGTTTGCAGCATCTTCTCGCGCATCGTCACCGCCGACACGCGCACCGAGTCGCCATAGTTGCGCACCGCGCCGCGGCCTGAATGCGCCACAAGGGTGTAGTCGGCATCAAAGTAGCGAGCCACGATGGTAGAGAACGAGAGATTGCAGTTTTCCGTTTCCAGTTTGAACGGCTCGTCGCGGTGCTTCCCCTCCGTGCCGTAGCCGCAGGTAAGCGAGTTGCCTATAAACTCGATGTGGCGGCTTCGCTCGATGCCCGCGCTCTGCAATGCGCCCGAGGCAGGCAGGATGAAGCGATGAATGGTGGTTTTGCCAAACTCCCCTTCCGTGCGCTTCTGGATGCGCAGGTTGTGGACACCGCGTCCCGCGCCCAACACGAAGTCGATGACCGTGTCCTTGCCGCAGGCTTTCACCACGCGGTGGAGGCTACCGTCGACAAAGACGTTGTAGTAACTCGTGCCCGTCTCCGACAATTTCACAGCAAGATTGCCGCCCGAGAGTTTCGTTTCAAAGTAAGTGCCCACCCAGTCGAACGTAACCGAGCCGTCGGCACCCTGAAGAGTGCGTCCTGTATAGCGCACGGCAGCGTCGTCGCCGCGCACTTCCTTGCCCTGCTGCTTGGCAGTTGCCGCCTGTGAGCAGCACACCACTGCGGCTCCGAGAATAAGGCTTGTAAGTTTATTCATATTGCAATTTCCGATTTTATGAGTTTTGAGAAAATCATGTTCTCCAGAGCCACTTGATGCGCGTGAAGAACATTGTCACCATCATCGCCAACGCCGTGAGCAGCACCCCTTGCAGGAATCCCAGCCACGGATTGATGGCAAAGATACCCAAACAAGTAGTAAGTCCAAAGAGATTGAGCAACGGATAGATAAGCAAGTCGCACGCCACATAGGCAACCATGGGGTTTTGCCCCGACATTACAAGAAAAGCCGTGCCGCGGTGGCAGCGGAAATAGTCGCACACAATGTGGAACGCCATCAGCGCCATGCAAGCCAATCCCGCAGTGACCAGAAGATAACTGAACGTAGGACCGTCCTTCTTGATGCCGCCCTGGAAAGGCTCAATGCAGAGTCCAACGAGCAGCAACACAGCACCTAAAAGGAGCAGTTCGCGCCACAAAGCGCCACTGCCCTTACGGCGACGTACAAGCCACCACCCTGCCACAAGGAGCAAAGCCGACACCGCAAAAGTGGCGAAACTCCAGCGGTTGAAGAGGCCGATGAGATTTACCAAAATGATGCCGACAGAGACGGCGAGCATGTCGTAGGCCACCGAGTGCGGAGTGCTTTCCTTCTCCGACGGGTGCGACATCCACCGCATCACCAACTCGCCAGCCATGCTGCCAGGCAACACGATGAAGAGATAGCGCAGATACTCAAACCTGTACATCCACGGCAGCGGAGTGAACGCCCACACCGCCTGCGCCCACGACCCTTCGGTCTGCGCGCTGAGCACAATGCCCGCCAATGCCGCGAGCACTGCCACCCTCGCCTTCCAACTGTACATGGTCAGCAGATAGGCCAACGAGCCGAACAGCGCCATGTTGGCAAGCAAGAGGATGATGATGTTGCTGGTGAAGAGGCTGAACTCGACGCCATTAGCATAGTCGGTGCACAGCAACATCGCCGTTGCCACGCCATAGGCGGCCAACTTAATCGCCACATGCCCCCATTCGGGCAATGGCAACGGGATGCGCATGAACATGGGGAACAGGACAACGAAGCACGACAATGCCAGCAACCAGGCACGCGCATCCTGCGGAGCACTCAGCATGTAGGGATAGAAGTGCTGGATGAAGATGGCGAAAAACGTCAACTGCACACCCCTCAGCACGGCACTCCACGCCAAGCGCCACCGGCTTTCGCCCTTCTCATGCTTTCGGCGTAACGAAAACGGAAACGCCGCTCCCATAGCGAAGAGAAAGAACGGAAACACGAGGTCGACCCACGTCAGTCCTGACAGTTCCGGCTGATAGACATGGGTTGGCGGCGGCTCTTGCGCGTGGTACATCCATGCAGGCAAAATCCCGTAGACAATGGTTGCCGAGAGCACCATCGTGAGGATGGCATAACCACGGAGCGCGTCGAGAGAATAAGCCCTACGTGCTGCTGGCTTGACGGCTTCAGCATTCCTGTTCATAACAAACATCTTTTTTACCTATTTTAAATTACCCCCTTTTTTCATTCCAGCCTCAACCTCTTTCCACAGATTCTTGGTGATGATGTGCACGATGTCGAACACCATCAGGCCGTCAGAGTCCTTGAGGTTTTCAGCAATTGTGGCCGTGAGTTTTTTCGGGTTGTCGTAGAACTGGTCCACGAGGATTCCGCCGATAAACGGATGGCCGCAGAGAATTTGGCGCAGGTGCTGGCACGACCCCTCGACGCAGTACCATGTGCCCTGCTGAGCCTGACTGTCGGTTTCGTTCCACACCAGGCGGTTGTTCTTTTTGTAGTCCTTAATGGTGTCGTCGGTATAGTAGTTGCCCGTAACGTAGAGGTCGAGCAATTCGGCATAGCCATTGTTCTTGTAGTCGGCCGTAGCCCAGTCGAAATCCTTCGATGGGTCGTAGTTGCGGCTTGCGAAGTTCACGCCCACCTCGTAGTAGGACGGATACCATGCGCCCGTGTAGGTGCCGAACGAGATTTTCGGATTCACAGCCTTCACCTCGTTGCGCATCGTAGCCATAAAGTCGGTGATCACCTTGGTGCGCCATTCAAACCACTTTTTCGACCATTTGCCGAAGACAGGCACAGGGCGCTGGCCGCTCTTGTCCCAACGCAGGATGTCGTCGGGGAAATTCTCCACCTTCTCGCCGATGTAGGCTTCAAACGCCTTGCGCGAAAGGTCGGAGAAGTCGGCGCTGATGCCGTCGTAGCGCACGCGGTCGAGGATAAGTCCGTCGAGCGACGGATAGTTTGCCACCAGTTCCTTCAGCACGTTCAGGATGTGGGTGCGGTATTCCTCGTTGAGCGGATTGGTCATGCCGCCGTATTTGTCCTTCTCCTCAGTAATCGGGATGAGTCCGCGTTCAGGATTGTAGACCGTCGATGCCCATTCGGGATGGCCGCTGTAGACCAGGCCGCGGTCGAAATAGTTGTGGCCGGCACAAAACACATTGAGCGAGGCGTGGATTTTCAGTCCCAACTTGTGTCCGCACTCGAGGAAGTAGCCCAAATAGTCGAAATCGCCGCAGGGGGCGCCCTTCCATTCCAGCATGCGCGGAGCATACTTGCTGTCGAACATCACCTCGCCAGTGATTGGGCGCACGTCGACGACGGCATCGGTGAATCCCAACGACTTGATTTTCTTCAGATAGAAGTCGATGGAATCTTTGTGGCTGAAGCGCTCGAAATTGGCTTCAGCGTCGATCCACATCAATGCCGGCTTAGGGTTGTACGCCCGTTGCTTCGTTCTGGCAAAGCATGAGCACACGGTCAAGAGAGCCGCAAATATCAATATTGCTTTTTTCATTGTCGCTTTTTTCAGATTTTAAGTGAGGGAAGCGTTGCCGCCTCCCGTTTAATTGACTTTTTCGATAAATTCATGTCCGAAGCGGTCCTTCACCCGCACCTCAATCTTCGCCTTCGGATTTTTAGGCGTAGCGCGGAAAAGGTGTTCGGTCTGCACAGGGCTTATCCAGTCGTACTCCACACGCTTTTTGTCGGAGCAGATGGCGCGCGCTTCGGGGTCGAAACCCGTGAAATGCGTCATTTTGCCCATTCGCTTGCCGTCCTCGAACCATTCCACCTGCCACTTGTCGTCCCAGTTCCACACGTTAGCCACAATGTCGTTGGGATACTCCTCGAGGCTGCCAACAGGGTAAGCGCGCAACTGATAGTTTTCGGACTTGCCGAAGCCTTTGTAGAACCACGTCACGTCGTTGCCGTTGACCTCATACACACCGTAGCCCGCTGGAGTGCCGTCCATGCAGATGTCCGCCTTCCACCAGATGCCGCACACCGCAGCAGTGTTGTGCTCCATCATGCGGTCGTTGAAGCACACGTTGAGGTTGAAATGAGTGTGGCCCGTGAGCAAGTGCGCGTTGTAGCCCTTCAGCAGGTCGTAGAGACCCGCCGCGTTGCTCGTTTCGTCCTGGATGAGAGTGTTCCATTGCAACTTCTTGGTGAGGCTCGTAGGAATATGCGCCACCACAAACACCAGACTACCCTCGGGCACCTGCTTCAAGTCCTGCTCCATCCACTGGAAAGTGCGCTCGTCGATGTAGCCGATGTACTGATAGTCGCGGTTGACATAGAAATTGTTGTTGATCACAATGTAGTGAGCCTTGCCCTTGTTGAACGAGTAGTAGATTGGTCCGAACAACTCCTCAAACTTGCGGTAGGAGTATTCGTAGGTGCGTCCGCCATATGTCATGTCGTGGTTTCCGATGGTGCGGAAAATAGGCAGGCCAGCCTTGGCGGCAGCCTTGATGTAGGACGGGAAGAGGTGTGGCGAGTCGCCCACCATGTCGCCGCCGTCGATGCTGAACACGTCCATCTTACCCTTGTAGGAAGCGACGTAGCCGTTCATCTCCTCCATATACTTGGCATAGTGGCTGATGTCGCCTTCCGAAGTGACCTGCGCATCGGTCTGGAAGGTGAACAGATGGTGAGAGTCGTCGAGAGGGTTGCGCTGCAGTTGGAAGTCGTAGGTGCAGTCGGCGCCAGCCTCTACCCTCTTGTAGTAGACAGGAATGCTACCCTGCTCGCATGGAGCAAGATAGCCAGCCGGCATGCTTAGGTAGACAAACCTCGTGCCGCGCTTTTCCTCCAGGCTGAAGTGGCCGTAGGCGTCGGTGAGCACACAGTCGGTGCCGTCGGTCACCACCACGCCAGGCAAGCCCCTACCCTCGCACGTCACCGAGCCCTGCAGGTCCTTGCCGTATATGTTTACGGGCAGAATGCCGGCCACTGCAGCCAGCACCATTCCTGCCCAAGTGAATTTTCTTTCCATTGCAAATCTACTTTTTCTCCAATGTCTTCAGATATTCGTCGAAACTTTGCTTGAAAGCATCCCAATAGTCGTACATGCGCACGTGGCACAGGTCGAAGACAAAGAAACCGTCGCTGTTGTTGATGCACGCCTTAACGGCATCGCCAATCTTAGATGCCTGTCCGCCGTTTTCCCAACCGGTGGAGTTGCCCACGTCGGGACCGCCGCTAAACGTTACGTCGCCCTTCAGCAGTTCGCGGCCCTGCTTGCAGAATCCTTCCATGGTCCATTCGCCCTGGCCGTAGATGTTGTCTACGCCGGCATAGGCGCCGAGGAAGATGAAGTCGAGATGGTCGGCATAGCCATAGTTCTTGTAGTCGCTGTCGGCCCATGCAGAGAATGCAGCCTTAGCCGACGGGTCGTACTTAGGGCTTGCCCAGTTCACACCGTTGGTGTAGTAAGTTGAATACCATGCGCCCACATAAGTGCCGAAGCGAGTGTCGGGGCTAATGGCCTTGACCTTGTCGTGAGCCTTCACGATAAAGTCGTGGATAGTCTTGGCGCGGAACGCGTTCCAGCGCTTGTACCATTTGCCCGGGGTTTCAGTGCCCGGAGCCATGATGTCGGCAGGGAAATTGGTCACCGATTCGCCGATAAACGCCTCAAACTTCTTGCGGCTTTCAGCAGAGAAGTCGCTCATCAATCCGTAGTCGTCGTAGCGGCAACGGTCGAGGATGATGCCGTCGGGCTTATACTTGGCAAGGTCGGCAAGCAGAGTGAGCAGATAGTCCTGCACCTCGTCGTTGGCTGGGTTGAGAAACTTTGCGCCCCAGTCGGTTGAGTAGTTCTGCAAGTCCATAGTGTTGACCAAGCCGTTGGATGAATTGATCACCGAAGCCCATTTCTTCTTCGAGGAGTCGCGGAAGAGCATGCCTTCAGAGCCGAGGCCGTAAGGGCAAAGATAACCGCCCACGAAGGTGTTGATGCTGGCGTTAACCTTCAGTCCCAACTTGTGGCCCTCGTCGAGGAAAGCCTGCAGATAGTCCCAGGTGGCGGTGCGTTCAGCCCACACATAGCCCTGCTTGTTCCATACGTCGATTTTGGTCAGCGGGTCGGCAACGGTCGACTGGAATAGCACGTCGCCCGTGGTTGGACGCACGTCGACGATAATGTCCGTGAAACCCGTTTCCTTCACCTTCTTCAAGTCCTCCTTGATGTTGTCGAGGCTGTTGGCGTAGCGCTCGAAATTGCCGGCAGCGTCAATCCAGGCGTAGCGAGGCTTTTCCACGACCGCGGTAGTGTCCGAGTCCTTGTCCTTGTCGTTCCAGTTCCATTCAGGGATTTTGCCGTCGTCGCCGCAGGCTGAGAAGAGAAATAATGACAGCATCGAGGCTATCAATATGTTTTTTTTCATTCTAATGTCGATATTTTAGTAAACAAAAACAGAGGGCGAATACTCTCCCTGCCGCGGAAGCAGCAGGGAGAGTCGCCATCTGAATCAAGAGTTAATTAGTCAGAGATACAGTCGGTTGAATAGCCACCGATAACGCCACTGTTGTGGTCGTAGTAGTAGATATACAACTTGTAGCCGTTGGCCGATGGAGCAATTATCACATCGCCTGCAGCAACGCCAGCGTCGGCCTGCTGATACCAGTCGATGTTGCTGTTCATCATCGCCAATGCAGAAGATTCCCATACATTGCTGCCAGTGATTGATGAAGGATCGTCGGCATTGAAGACGTAGAGTTGCGGACCCATACCCCAGTGCGGGAAGTGGCTCACTACGAACAGAGCCGCATAGGTGGCATTGTTGAATCGCTTAGCGTCGACGCAGTTCGGGTTGAGGCCCCAACCAGTAGAGTCGGAACCGAGTTCCACGCCGAGAGTGCCGTCGGCCTTGATCCAGTGGAAGTAACTTGGGTCGTACATCGACTCAAACCATCCAGCCGTAGCGCTCACACCAGCAGGAGCAATACCCGCTGTGCTGACAGGAGCAGCGCCCCAGGCAACACCAGAGCTTGTAACGTCGACCGACTTGACATCGGTTACGGCGCCGTTGCGAACGGTGATTGAAACGAATGTGCTGCAACTTGAAACGCCTGCAATACCCTCATTCGGGATAACGATGACAGCCTCGTCGTCGATGTTACCGATAACCTTGATCTTAGAGCCCATTGGGAACGAAGACGGGTTGGTGAACGAGTAGAACAATGTAGGAG
>CAVAOU010000033.1:0-11396 GCA_963590085.1 Senegalimassilia sp.
GGGCTGCACCAATCGGCGCAGCCCCCGGTTATAGGGGTTGGAATTGAAAGATTCCGATTATTCTACATACCAGTTGCAATAACTGAATTCGAACTTACCTTTACCTACCACCTTGTAGGCAACAGTGTAGGTTGCAGTAGAACCTGTGTAGACTGCAAAGTTCACTGTGTAGGTCACGTCGATGCCTTCCACTGGTTCTGCATCCGGGTGGAGTGCAGAGAGCGCGCCTGGGAGCACTTCCTGAGTGAAGCGGTCCATCATCAGCTTCTGGATTTCGTCGTCGCTCTTGCCTTCATATCCTGCAGGATACTGTTCGCGGGCTTTTGCTGGACGGAGATCAACGTTGCCTTGGTAAGCCGAAGTACCACTATAGTACTCGTTGTTGCCGTAGCTTGACACGTAGAAGTTGCCGTCCTTGATGCCTGTAGAGCCGAGAGGCTTGTCGATGTTCTCGTAAACCCAGTTCACGCAAGCCTGATAGTACTTGGTAGAGATTTCCACGCCCTTACCGCTTGGCAGGTCGATAGTCACATCTGGGTTGTACATCCAGTAGCCGGCCGAGCGAACGAACTGAGCGGTTTCAGAAACCATGCCGTTGGTCTTGGTCCATGCTGTGCCGTTGAATGTATACTCGTCGCAAACGAGAGAAGTCTTGCTGCTTGCGTAGTACTTGTAGGCTACGAGTTTGGTGTCGCCCGACTTAGCGTATGGGAACTTGTTCTTGAGGTAAGTTGGCAGATACTCGTCAGGAGCAGTCAAGTTAGGATGGCTCTGGCCCATTGCTGTGTAGTCGGAAGCCTGAAGAAGGGTTACCGACGTGTTTGCCTTCCATGTTGAGCCGTCGTAAGAGTAGACTGCAGAAACGCTTTCGGTTGTCACCGAAGTGGCAGCACGCAAGTGGCGCGTAGAGGCTAACGACGATGTCTCAACGGCAGTTGTAGGCACGAAGTTTACATACTTGCCGCCGGAGATTGAAACGAAGTAACCGCTTACGGTGTAAGTCTTGCCGTCCTCGAAGAGAGCCTTCTGCGCATCGGTTGCCTGGTAGAGGCTGCCCTTGGCTGTTTCAGCGCCCGCAACGGTGAAGTTGTAGTAGTTGCCAGAGATTGTGGCTGTACCTACAAACTGCGCGTAAGTTGCGAGTTGGTCGTCGGTGATTGTGAGCAAGTTGTCGAATGCAGCGCCGTCGAGTTTCGTTGCAGCAGGATAACTGTAGGCCTGGTTGCCGATTTTGTTGACAGTGGCGGATGTGCCTGTGATTTGCATGCCCTTGTTGTAGGACGACACTTCACCGGAGACCTCAACCTGGTCGCCAACGCTATAGGCTGTGGCATCGAAGCCTGAAGAATAGTAAACGAGGATTGAGCCGGAATTGTCGGTAAGGATAAATCCGCGGCCGCAGATGGCTGTTACCAAACCTTTGACCTCAACGCTTGAGCCAACGGTTGCAGAGCCAAGCACGCTGGTCATAACGAATCCAGGTTCTGGATCGTCGCCGCCGTCGAAGTTAGGCTCAGTTTGCGCTTCCTTGTAGTTTACCACTACCATGTCGCCCTTTTCAGCGTCGCCATATTCTACGCTAAGGATGTTAGGGATGTTCTTTTGAGCGGAAACGTTAGGCGTAAAACCTTCGATAAAGTCGGTTTCGCTGCCCCAAGCGTCCTGATAGTCGGACTCAGTCACTGTATACTCCGAAGCAGCGCCAAAGTTGGTCACCTCTTCAGGCACATTGCTTACGGTGTTGTAGGTGAGCGTTATCGACGAGCCGTCCGACAGGGAGAAGTAAGCGAAGTCGGGGTCGTTAAGGAAGTTTGGCACAAACTCACGCGCGGTAACCTTGTCGGTGAAATAGTGCTGTGTGCCTACGGCCTTCAACTCTTTTGTCAAATCGAGTGAAGCAGCGAGCTCGAGGTTTTTGCTGTTGCTCGCAAGATTTGCATAGTCGTCGGCAGTGAATGTGTAGTCAACAAACTGGATGTCGGTAATCTTCTTGTCGCTGTCGAAACCGTTCAGTTTGTTGTTCCAATCGTCAGGGTCGCAACTCGACAAAGTTGCAACACTCGCTGCAATCAGAACTGAATATAATAATCTATTTTTCATTGTCGTTAATCGTTAGGATTTTAGAAGTTGACTTTCAAACGTACTGAATATGTGCGGCCAAACGAGTAGAACACGCGGTAGGCGTCTTCCCATGTACCCGCTGTAGTTGCGTAAGTGTAGGCATCCATCACATAGTAGTTGTTGAACAAGTTGTTGATGTTGCCGCTGAGAGTAGCGCGAACGCCACCGATCTTGAAACTGTAACTTGCATTGAAGTCAAACTGGTTGCCCCAAGGAATTCTCCAAGGCTGCTGAACGTCGATTTCAGAGTTGGCGATAAAGTTTGACGATGAGATTGAATAGTCGCTGTAGTTGCGAGCATTGAATACCCAGTCAAGACCCAAACGGAAGCCGTCGAGCGGACGGACAGTGAAGCCGAGAGAGCCGGTTGTCTGTGCAGAGCCACCCACCTTGATGCCTTTCTGGTTGAGGATTGCATAAGCGTGGTCTTCGCCCATGATGCCCTTGGTTGCTACCGTACCGCGGAGGTCGGCCAAAGGCTCGCCGTTCTGGTTGTAGAAGTAACCCTTGGCGTTGCTGTCCCAGATGTAGTCGCCGAGAGAAATCATACCCTCGAGTTCAAACCATTTTACAGGACGGTAGGTGAAGTTTGCCTCGATACCCATGTGGCGGGCATCTACGCCTTGCATGTTGAGTGAGTAGCGGTCGCCTGCGTGCTCGCCCGAAGTGATTTCGCCGCCACGGGTTGTGGTTTTGTCTTTCCACTTGGTGTAGTAAGCATTTGCAGTGAACGAGAATACTGAGTTGTGGAAGCCGTAGCCAAGTTCGTAAGAGATGATCTTCTCGTTTACGGCGTCAGGGTTGGTTGCGTTGCTCTTTGCTGATGTCAAGAACGCGCCGCCTGAATAGAATGGTGCACGGCTGATGAAACCGAGGTTGAAGAACACGTTGTTGTAGCGGTTGATGTTGTAGTTACCGCCGCCCTTGATTGTTCCGCCGAGGAAGTTGACCTTTTCTGATTTCTCGTGAGCCTTGTCGTAGTTGAAGTGGTCAACACGCCAGTAGCCTGTGTTGCTCAACGATCCTGAAAGGACGAAGTTGAATTTCTTGTCGAGGATTGAATATTCGAGTTGGCCGAAAGCGCCTTCCTGGTGAGTGTGGCCAATCCAGTCGCGGTAAACGATGTCGCCCACGCCGAGTTTCTCGTAAGCCCAGTTAGGATCGGCAGCGGCAGCATTGTTGGCAGCCGACACGCCGCTACGGCTTGAGTCGTCCATATAGTATTCGCCGTCGTAGAGGTCAACGATCTTGTTGTTGTGGCGGCCGATGTAGTAACGCACGTCGACACCGGCAGTCAACGAAAGTTTCTTTGGGAGAAGTTCGTTTTTATAAGTAGAAACGAGTCCGTACCACTCGTGGTTGTTGTTGCTCTTCGACATAACCATGTTTGAACCGGTTGTGCTGGCAGCGTTCATCTCCTGGATCTTGTCGTAGGCAAATGTGCCGTCGGCATTGCGGAACAGGGTGTTGAGCACGCCGTTTGAAGCGCCGTACCAAGAAGAGTAACTGATGCTGATGCCGTCGGCTGTAGTGCCACGGCCCTGACCTGAATAGCCACCGCCACGGGCAATCGACACATAGGCTACCGATGACAACGATGACTTATGGTTGATTTGCCAGATGTGGTTCAACGAAATCTGTGGTTTGTGGTAAGTGTTGGTGTTCGACGAGCGGACCTGACCGTTTTTGTCGTAACCGAACGTTGGATTGTAGCGGTATCTGATTTTCTCGCCCATATACTGCTGCACGTCCTGCCAGCCTTCGATGCTCAAGCCGTCGGCAGAGCCACGCTTGTTGTGGGTTTGTGGAGCGCCGAATGCAGTCAACGACAACTGGTGGGCGTCGTTGATACGCTTTGAGATATTGATGAAGTAGTTGTAGCCCTTGAAGTCGGTCCCTTGCACATAGCCGTCGCCTGAACGGTGAGAGAAGAGAGCCGTAACTGCCCAGCCGTTTTTCATCATGCCGGTAGAGAACGAGATGCCTTCCTGCATCAAGCCGTCGTTACCGATGCCGTACCAAACAGAGCCGCCCTTCTTTGCGTCGAGCGATTTGGTAAGGATGTTGATTGTACCGCCGACCGAAGGAGTTGACACGATTGACGCACCGAGACCGCGCTGAGTCTGCATCGACGAAGTAACGTCGCTCAAACCTGCCCAGTTGCTCCAGTAGACGCCGCCCCACTCCATGTCGTTGACAGGAACACCGTTGATCATCACTGCCACGTTGGCAGCCTGGAAGCCGCGCATATTGATCTTTGAGTCGCCGTAACCACCACCTTCTTTAGTGGCCCACACACCTGGTGTGGTTTTGAGGATTTCCGGGAACTCCTGGTTACCGAGTTTCATGTCGATTGTGCGGGCGCTTACCTCAGAAATAGCGACTGGGGTTTCGCGAGTGCGGGCAACCGATTGAGTAACCACTACGTCCTGAAGCATACGGGCGTCTGCTTCGAGACGCACATCGCCAAGATTCTTGGCTGCTTTCTTAGTGATTGTCTTATAACCCACATAACGGATTTCAACGTCACCCTTGCCTTCCGGCAGTTTGAGTTCGAAATTTCCGTCGATGTTGGTAACCGTTCCAATTTTTGTCCCGGGAACTGAGATAGTGGCACCGATGACAGGTTCACCCTGCTCATCAACCACATGGCCACGGCAAACGCTCGGAGCGGCGGCAAGAAGTTGCGACGCCGTGAGCAGAATTGCGGTAGCTAAGAGGAGTAATCTCTTCATGCTGTAGGGAATTAATTTATGTTAACTGTTAAAATTAAGTTCTTTTATCTTAAAGTCGAGTCACTCGACACAAACCAGCCTTTGAGGTTGCGCAAATTTACCGCTTTTGGGCATCTTAAACAAATTTGTGCCAACAAAAATTATTAATGTTATATAATTGTTAAAGGGGCTGAAATGCCCACGATTTCGCCCGTAGGAAAACATTTTAGAAGCAAAAACAAAGAAAATGTTAGAAATCTGTTTAAAAATCCGTCAAAACAGAAGATTTATGCATAAATACCTAACGATTTTAGTTATCTTTGCAATCCAATGTTCGCAAGCGAACTGAAATTATGGGAAGATTCTGCCCGCACATGGCGGCTGATAGCAGAAAAATTTCTTAATTTTGACGATTGATAGAAACTGTAGATTCAAAAAAGTGGATGTAGCGATAGTGAAATACAATGCAGGCAACGTGTTTTCAGTGGAATGCGCGTTGCAGCGCCTTGGCGTAACCCCGACGGTTACCGCCGACCCTGCCCTGCTCGCAAATGCCGACAAGGTGATTTTTCCGGGCGTGGGCGAAGCGTCGTCGGCAATGGCCTGCCTGAAGGAGGAGGGTCTGGACAAGGTGATTTGCAACCTGCGCCAGCCGGTGCTCGGCATCTGCATCGGGCAGCAATTGCTCTGCCGCCACTCCGAGGAGGGCGACTGCGACTGCCTCGGCGTGTTTGACGCCGACGTGAAGCGCTTCCAGCCGAAGGACGGGTTCAAGATTCCGGAAATGGGATGGAACACCATCACCAAGGCCGCCGACAGCCCGCTGCTTCGCGGCATCGCCGACGGAAGTTACGTCTATTATGTGCACAGTTTCTACGCTCCAGTGTGCAACGACACCGTAGCGGTGACCGAATTCACCGTGCCGTTCAGCGCGGCGATGCAGCGCGGCAACTTTTTCGCCACGCAGTTTCACCCAGAGAAGAGCGGCGACATCGGCGAACTGATATTGAAAAATTTTCTTGGACTATGATAGAAATCGTTCCAGCCATAGACATTATCGAAGGCAAATGCGTGCGGCTTACCCGTGGCGACTACTCCACCAAGCGTGTCTACAACGAGGATCCGCTTGAGGTGGCTGTTGCTATGGAGGGCATCGGCTGCCGTAGGCTCCATCTTGTGGACCTCGACGGCGCGAAGGCTGCCCACATCGTGAACTACCGCACCCTGGAACGTCTGGCGAGCCGCACAAGTCTGACCATCGACTTCGGCGGCGGGCTCAAGAGCGACGAGGATGCGCACGTGGCATTCGAGTCGGGCGCGGCAATGATTACGGGCGGCAGCGTGGCTGTAAAAAATCCGGAGATGTTCCGCGGATGGCTCAAGCGCTACGGCGCCGACCGCATCATCCTCGGCGCCGACGCCAAGGATAGGAAGATTTCAACCACCGGATGGACCGAAGACAGCGGCATCGACCTGATTCCGTTTGTCAAGGACTACATGGAGCGCGACGGCGTGCGCCAGGTGGTTACAACCGACATCAGCCGCGACGGGATGCTGAAAGGCCCTGCCGTGGAACTGTATTCTGAGATGATGCGCGAACTCGAGGGCATATACCTCGTGGCGAGCGGCGGCGTCAGCGGAATGGCCGACATCGAGCAACTCGACGCCATCGGCGTGCCTGCGGTGATTGTGGGCAAAGCCATCTATGAGGGACGCATCCCGCTCAGCGAAGTAGAACGACTAAACAAACAATCAAGATAATGCTTGCCAAACGAATCATACCTTGCCTTGATGTGAAAGACGGCAAAACCGTGAAAGGTGTTTGCTTCGGCAACCTCCGCGATGCTGGCGACCCGGTGGCCCTGGGACGGCGCTACAGCGAAGAGGGCGCCGACGAACTGGTGTTTCTCGACATCACGGCATCGAGCGAGCGCCGCAAGACTCTCATCGACATGGTGAGCAACGTGGCGAGAGAGGTGAGCATACCGTTTACCGTGGGCGGAGGCATCGGCAGCGTTGCCGATGTGGAGGCTCTGCTCAACGCCGGTGCCGACAAGATTTCAATCAACTCTTCGGCTCTTGCTCGGCCGCAACTAATCGACGAGATTGCCAAGCGCTTCGGCAGTCAGGTGTGTGTCGTTGCAATCGATGCGCATCAGATTGACGGACAGTGGATTTGCTACACCCACGGCGGACGCAAGCCCACCGACCGCGGCCTGTTTGACTGGGCGCGCGAGGCGGAAAGCCGCGGCGCCGGTGAGATCCTGTTCACGAGCATGGACCACGACGGTGTGAAGCAGGGATTTGCCTGCGAGGCTCTCGCGCAACTCTCAGAGAGTGCGGGCATCCCGGTGATTGCCAGCGGCGGATGCGGCACTATGGAGCATTTCGCCGACGCGTTTGTCAAGGGCAAAGCCGATGCCGCCCTGGCAGCGAGCGTGTTCCACTACAACGAAATCGGCATCCGCGAACTTAAACAATATTTACAACAACAGCATATCACAGTTAGATTATGAATTTGGATTTTAATAAAATGGGCGGACTTATCCCAGCCATCGTGCAAGACGCCCGTACGAAGAATGTGCTGATGCTCGGCTTCATGAACGCCGAGGCTTACGAGAAAACCGTAGAATCGGGATTCGTAACATTCTACAGCCGCACACGCAACCGCCTTTGGATGAAGGGCGAAGAGAGCGGCAACACTCTGAAGGTGGTTTCAATCGCCGACGACTGCGACCACGACACTCTATTGATTAAGGCTATCCCTGCAGGCCCTGTCTGCCACACTGGCGCTGCCACTTGCTTCAGCGACAGCAACGACTACGGCGTGGAATTTTTCGACTATCTGCAGAAATTCATACAGAAGCGCCACGAAGAGATGCCGGAAGGCTCCTACACTACTTCGCTCTTTAACAAGGGCGTGAACCGCATGGCGCAAAAAGTGGGCGAAGAGGCTGTGGAAACGGTAATCGAGGCTACCAACGGCACCGACGACCGCTTGGTTTATGAGGCTTCCGACCTGATGTACCACCTCATCGTGTTGCTCACATCGAAAGGGCTGTCGCTCGACGACCTGTCGGTGGAACTGCAGAAACGCCACAAAGAATAAGAAAATAACGCAACAATATGTCAGCAATCATTGATTACAAAAACGTGGAAGTGCTCCGCAAGGAGTTGCTCGTGCTCAAGAACGTGAATTTCACACTCGAAGAGGGACAGTTTGTCTACCTCATCGGCCGTGTGGGCAGCGGCAAGAGTAGCCTGATGAAGACGATGTATGCCGAGGTGCCCGTGGAAATGGGCGAAGCGCGCATCTTCGACTACGACTTGACATCGATACGCCGCAAGGACGTGCCGATGCTCCGCCGACAAATCGGCGTGGTGTTTCAGGATTTCCAACTGCTGTCGGACCGTTCTGTCTACGACAACCTGCTGTTTGTGCTCAAGGCCACTGGCTGGAAGGACAAGGCAGACATCGAGGAGCGCATCAATGACGTGCTGCGTGAGGTGGGCATGGAAAACAAGTCGTACAAGATGCCCCACGAGTTGTCGGGCGGCGAGCAACAGCGCATCGCCATTGCCCGCGCTCTCCTCAACCGCCCTAAACTGATTCTCGCCGACGAGCCTACAGGCAACCTCGACCAGGAGACCGGGCACCAGATCATGACTCTGCTCCACCGCATCTCGGCGGAAGGCACTGCCGTGATTATGGCCACCCACAACATCCAACTCACCGAGGACTTCCCGGCGCGGGTAGTGAAATGCGAAGACAAGAATGTAACCGACGTAAAAAAACAATAAAGTAGACACATACAACAAGAAATGAAGGTACTGAAATTTGGAGGCACTTCTGTCGGCTCGGCAGAGCGCATCAAGAAAGTGGCCGGCATCGTTACCGGCAAAGGCAAGAACATCGTTGTGCTGTCGGCAATGTCCGGCACCACCAACACTCTTGTGGAAATTTCCGACTATCTTTATAAAAAGAATACCGACGGTGCTCGCGAAACCGTCAACAAACTTGAGTTGAAGTATCTCAAGACCATCGACGAACTCTACTCTACCGAAAGCAGCAAGGCTTCGGCTCTCGAGAAAATCAAGGCCTGCTTCAGTTACCTGCGATCGTTCACCAAGGACATCTTCACCGTGTTTGAAGAGAAGGAAATCCTCGCACAGGGCGAAATCATGTCGACAATCATGATGGACATTTACCTGAAGGAACAGGGCGTGAACTCGGTGCTGCTTCCTGCGTTGGAATACATGAAGACCGACAAAAACGGCGAGCCGGAATCGCAGTTCATTAAGCAGCAACTCAACCTGCTGCTCGACAAGAACCCGGATGCCGACATCTATATCACCCAAGGCTACATCTGCCGCAATGCATACGGCGAAATCGACAATCTGCAACGCGGCGGTAGCGACTACTCCGCGTCGCTCGTGGGCGCTGCCATCAATGCCGAGGAAATTGAAATCTGGACCGACATCGACGGCATGCACAACAACGACCCGCGCTTTGTGGACAACACAAAGCCTGTGGACAAACTCAACTTTGAGGAGGCTGCTGAGTTGGCTTATTTCGGCGCGAAGATTCTCCACCCCACATGCATCCAGCCTGCCAAACTCAACAACATCCCTGTGCGTCTGCTCAGCACTCTCGACCCGTCGGCAAAAGGCACTCTGATAGGCAACCTTCAGGTGGACCGCGCCATCAAGGCTGTGGCCGCCAAGGACAACATCACTGCCATCCGCATCAAGTCGGGACGCATGCTCCTGGCCTACGGCTTCATGCGCAAGGTGTTTGAGATTTTCGAGTCGCACAAAACTCCTATCGACATGGTTACAACCTCAGAGGTGGGCGTGTCGGTGACCATCGACAACGAAAAGAACCTCGACAGCATTGTCGACGAACTCCGCAAGTTCGGCACCGTGACCATCGACCACGACATGGTGATACTCTGCGTTGTGGGTGATCTCGAATGGCAGAACCGCGGCTTTGAGGCTAAAGCCATCGCCGCACTCAAGGACATCCCCGTGAGAATGATTTCCTACGGCGGCAGCAACTACAACATCTCGTTCCTTATCCGCAAGGAGGACAAGGTGGCGGCTCTCAAGAAATTGAGCGAAGAGTTGTTTAACTAACCAAAACAGCAACATTTATGACACAGTTCCCAATAGACGAATTCAAGAACATCGAGACTCCGTTCTACTACTACGATATGGCTCTGCTCGAGCAAACGCTCAGCAAGGTCACAGCGCTTGCGAAGGCCAACAACTGCCGTGTGCACTATGCCGTAAAAGCCAATGCCAACCCCCGCATCCTCAAAGCGGTCAACAACGCCGGACTAGGCGTGGACTGCGTGAGCGGCGGCGAAATCGAGGCTGCCGTGAAGGCCGGATTTTCGGGCAACGGCATCATGTTTGCCGGCGTGGGCAAGACCGACCGCGAGATTGCTCTTGCGCTCGACACCAACATCCGCTGCTTCAACGTGGAGTCGCTGCCGGAGTTGCTCAACATCAACGAGATTGCTGGCAAAAAGAAGATGATGGCCCACGTGGCTGTGCGCATCAACCCGAACGTGGACGCCCACACCCACCAATACATCACTACGGGCCTGAACGAGAACAAGTTTGGCATCAACCTCGACAACCTCGACGAGTTTGTCACCACTGCGCTCTCGCTCGACAACGTCGACCTCTGCGGCGTGCATTTCCACATCGGCTCGCAAATCACCGAGACCGAACCTTTCGTGATGCTCTGCAAGAAGGCGCGCGAGATTCTTGACCACATGAAGGAACTCGGGGCAATCATCACCATCGTCGACATGGGCGGCGGCCTCGGCATCGACTACGATGACCCTGACGGCAACCCTATCCCCGACTTCGAAAGTTATTTCTCCGTGTTCCGCGAAAACCTGCAACTCGACGCCGACCAGGAACTCCATTTTGAGCCGGGTCGCTCCATCGTAGGCCAGTGCGGGTCGCTGATTACCCGTGTGCTCTACGTGAAAGAGGGCACAACCAAGAAATTTGCCATCGTGGATGCCGGCATGACCGACCTCATCCGCCCTGCGCTCTACCAAGCTCACCACAAAATCGAGAACATCTCATCGACTTCGTCGGTCGACGACGTTTACGACGTTGTGGGTCCTATCTGCGAATCGTCCGACCGCTTCGGCTCTGACGAGCGCCTGCCTCTCGTGGAGCGCGGCAACTTCCTCGCTCTCCGCTCTGCCGGCGCCTACGGCGAAGTGATGGCTTCGTCCTACAACTGCCGACAACTGCCTGGCAGTGTCTTTTCCACCGACCTGTAAGCCGATGGCAACCTAAATTGAAATTTATGGCTAACAACATGAACTTAAGAGGTATGGGCGTTGCGCTCATCACCCCGTTCAAAAAAGACAAATCAATTGATTTTCCGGCGTTGGCACGGTTGCTTGAGCACATCATCCAAAACCACGCCGACTACATCGTGGTGCTTGGCACAACCGCTGAGACGCCTACCCTCTCTGAGGAAGAACGCGATGAGTTGAAACGGTTTATCGTGGAACGTGTGCGCCGCCGCCT
>CAVAOU010000034.1:0-11207 GCA_963590085.1 Senegalimassilia sp.
CCGTACAGGCGCCTAAGGATATTGCAATTGAAGTGACAAAGAACTACTATAGCGGACTGTTTGTGTTTGAGGATTGCGAAAACGAACGGTTCAGAAACAAACGTCCGGACGTGTTGAGAATGATATTGCGAAGTTATGCGCGCCATATCTCAACCGAGGCGGCTGTTTCTACAATCATAGCCGACGTGCGCCAAAGCAATGAGCGGACAATGGACACCAAGACTTTTGACGACTATATGGAGGCATTGAAGGACTTGTATGTGCTTGAAGACTTGCCCGCATGGAATCCTAATATACGGTCAAAAACATCGATTAGGAGTACTCCTACGCGCCATTTTGTCGACACGTCGATTGCTTGCCGTTCGCTGGGAGTAAGTCCGAACGACCTGATGCACGATTTGGAAAGTTTCGGACTGTTTTTCGAGGATTTTGCGGTCAGAGACCTTTCAATCTATGCAAATTATCTTGGTGGCACCGTTTCTCATTACCGCGACAATGCCGGCCTGGAATGCGATGCTGTGATTCATCTTGAAGACGGACGGTGGGGCGCCATTGAAATCAAACTCGGAGGGGATGACTTGATAGAATATGGCGCAAATTCACTGAAGACCCTGAAAAACAAGATAATTGAAAAGAGCGAAGAGCAAGCCCCGTCGTTTTTGATGGTTCTTACAGCCGTAGGCGGTGCGTATCAGCGCGAAGATGGTGTGTATGTAGCGCCAATCAATTTGCTCAGGCCATAGCGCTGCAAAAGGCGGAATGCCGCAATCTGTCGAAAAAAGTGGCTTGTATATTTAAAAAATCGTTATATTTGCATAACTGCATTTTTGCATAAAGCATAAACCAGTATGAAAGAATTGAAAATCACAACCGACATCCAAGTTTATCAGTACGATGAACTCGTCGAAGAGGACAAGATTTTGGTTGACAAAGCCAAAGCGATGACCGAAAAGTCGTATGCGCCCTACAGCAAGTTTAATGTAGGCGCTGCCGTGTTGCTTTCCAACGGCAAGATTGTGGGCGGCTCCAACCAGGAGAACGCCGCTTTCCCGTCGGGCACCTGCGCCGAGCGCACAACGGTCTACTACGCCCACTCGAAATACCCTGATGCCAAATTTGAGAAACTCGCCATCGCCGCTTCGAAGGACGGCAAATTCACCAAAAATCCGGTGTCGCCGTGCGGTGCTTGCCGCCAGGCTATACTTGAATACGAAACCCTTGGAAAACAGCCAGTAAAGATTTATCTCTACGGCGAAGACGGCATCTACGTGGTTAACCGCGTGTCGGACCTTCTCCCATTGCATTTCGACCATTTTTAGCCTCGGCAGCCGATGATAAGAGTGGTGGTCAATCCGAAGTTTGAGAGCCTTCGCGAGGCAATCAGTGAAATTCCGGACACGATAGCCGTGTGCGGTGAGCAGATATTCCAGGGACGCAACCGCATCTACAGGGCTACAATCGGTGGTATCGACCTAACGGTGAAGGACTTCCGCGTGCCGTCGCTCGTCAACCGCTGGGCGTATGCCCACCTGCGCCACGGCAAGGCACGCCGCTCGTTTGACAACGCCATGCAACTCGCTCGCCTCGGCATCGAGACGCCCGAGCCTATTGCCTATATCGAGGAGTGCAGCAACGGACTGCTGCGCCGCAGTTACTACATCTGCCGCTACTGGGAAGGGCAGACCGTGCGCAACTGGGAAACCACCGTGGCCGACAGCGGCGCCATGCTCGACGCCCTTGCGCGCTTCACTCTCGACCTTCACCGCAAGGGGGTGATGCACCGCGATTTCTCGCCTGGCAACATCATCTACCGCATCGAGGACGGCGCGTACCGCTTCGCCCTTGTCGACATCAACCGCATGGACTTCGGGGTGCACTCCACCGCCCGCCTCTACCGCAACTTCCGCAGCATCAACATCGAGAGCGAGGCTGAAACGCTTCGCTTTGCCGAAGCCTATGCCCGCGTGGCAGGGCTCGACCCGCAGGCCATGCGCGCCACCGCCCAGCGGATGTTTGCCGCCTACCACCGCGAGAAAGCCATGCACCGCCGCCTGAAGAAGATGATAGGTAAGGGGTAAAAGGTAAGAGGTAAGAGGTAAGAGGTAAGAGGTAAGAGTGGAGAAATTTGCGGGTTTATGAAAATTGTGATAACTTCGCTCCTATGAAACCGATTTTTCTCATAGGCTATATGGGCTCGGGCAAGTCGACCCTCGGACGGGTGCTTGCCGAGATGCTCAATTGTGACTTCACCGACCTCGACGCGTATATCGAAAACCGTTACCGCAAGACCATCAAGGAAATCTTTGCCGAGCACGGCGAAGCGGGATTTCGCGACATTGAGCGCCGTATGCTCTTGGAAATCTGCGACTTCCAGAACATCGTGATTGCCTGCGGCGGCGGCACTCCATGCTTTGGCGACAACATGGACATCATGAATGCCCACGGCGTGGCTGTGTATCTGCAGGTGCCTATCGAGAGACTCTACCAGCGGCTGTCGCGTCCGCGTTCCAAGGCTAAGCGCCCGGTCATTGCCGACAAGACCGACGAAGAGTTGATGCAGTTCATCACTGACAATCTCCGCCAGCGCGACCCTTATTATTCGCGCGCCAACCTCAAGTTTGACACCACCAACATCGAGACGGCAGCCGAGACGCGTGTCACGGCGTCGCACCTGCTCGAGATTGTGCGTCCGATGATCGAAGCGCAGTAGCGTGCCTATCTTTTCCTGTTCTTTTTCAATGTGTTGATGTTGCGCATCAGCCCGGTGTACTTTGCCCTTTTCACTGCCGAGCGACGAAAGATGCGGCGGTAGTCGTCCTCAGTCATCTTCGGCATGTTTTCATAGTTGAGCGACAGAAATTCCTCCGACGGCGCAAAGTCGCTCACCTTGGTGGGCGAGGCAAAGCGGTTGTGCGGACACGCCTTCTGGCATTCATCACACCCGTAGACGTGATTTCCGAGCCTCTGAGCCACTTCGGCGGGCAATTCGCCCTTGTGTTCAATTGTCATGCAGGAAATGCAACGACGGGCATCTAAACCGCTTCCATCGGCATTTAGCGCTCCGGTAGGGCAGGCGTCGACGCATCGGCGGCAGTTTCCGCAGTGGATTGTCGACGGGCCGTCGGCAGGCAGCGGCAGGGTGGAGAGTATCTCGCCGAGGAAGAAGAACGAGCCTTTGCCGGGGATGATGAGTTGGTTGTTGCGGCCGATGAAGCCGATGCCCGACTGCTGCGCCCAGTAGCGTTCGCGCAGTGGGGCGGTGTCGACGCAGCAGCGGCATTCGCCGCCATATTCGGTCTTGATGAATTCCGCCAACTGCATGAGCATGGACCGCACCGTGTCGTGGTAGTCGTGGCCGTAGGCGTAGTAGGCAAACTGCGGCGCGTCGCTGGGCTGGAACGACGACGGATAGTAGTTGATCGCCAGCGAAATCACCGTCTGCGTGCCTTCGAGCAGCGTGCGCGGGTCGAGACGCAGGTCGAGATAGTTGTTCATGTAGTCCATCGAGCCGTTGCGGCCTTCGGCAAGCCACTGGCTGTAGCGGTCGGCTGCCACGGGCGCAATGGTCTCGGCCACGGCAAAGCCGCAGGCGGAGAAGCCCAGCGAGAGGGCTTTTTGGCGTATGGCTTCCTTACATTGGGATGGGGAGAAACTGGTAGCCATTTTCTTTGAGCCATTCGATGGCGCGCGGCAGGGCATACTTGAGGTTTTTCTCCGATTTCAGCGAGTCGTGAAACACCACGATGGAGCCGTTGCGCACATAGTTCTTCACATTGTCGAGCACTTGCTCGCCGTTGAGTTTCTTCGAATAGTCGCGCGTCACGAGGTCGTACATCACTATGCGCATGTTGTCCTTGATGGCGGCTGCCTGCTTCCAGCGTATCAGTCCGTGGGGCGGGCGGAACAGGGGGGTGTCGATCAGCGCGTTGGCTTCGTTGATGTCTGCCACATAGCGCTTTGTGGTTACCTTCGCGCCCTGCAGATGGTGCATGGTGTGGTTGCCCACACTGTGTCCGCGCTCCACCACCATGCGGAACGTTTCGGGATGTTTTCTCACGTTGTCGCCCACGCAGAAGAACGTGGCCTTGATGCCGTACTTGTCGAGGAGGTCGAGCACCCAAGGCGTTACCTCGGGTATGGGGCCGTCGTCGAAGGTGAGGAATACGGCTTTGTGCTTCATAGGGATGCGCCACACTGTTTCGGGAAACAGCATGCGGTAGGGTACGGGTGGTTGCTCTATAAGCATGTCAAAATAGGTTTTTCTATAGGGTTAAATTTCAATGGTTTTCAGTCGCCGTTTGCTGTCGCGTTCACACTTGTCGTGGTAGGCGGCGGCCTTCTCCACGGCGATGCCGTACGACGGGTTTTTCTTCAGTACGGCGGCGTATTTCTTCTCGTTGTAGGCCTTCAGCGTCTGCGCGGCCTCATAGGTGTATTTCCACACACGGGCGTTGCCCACTTCAGGCGGCTCCTTGCCCCTGACAATGTTGAGCGTGCGCTCGAAGGCAGCCCAGATGTCCACACCGCGGCGCTCCACCTCGGCAATCTTCTTCATTGCCGCGTCCTTACTGCCGTTGGCGTAGGAGGCGAGGAGGCGCAGGAATCCGCCGTCGTTGTAGACCAGACGGTTGCCGTTGGCAATGGGTTGCCAGAAGGAGAGGGTCTGGAAATAGATCATGTGCTGGGCGAAGCGGTCGATGGCGGCGGTGATGAGTTGGTCGGCCTTGCGGTGGTCGGCCTCGTTGCCTGTGGCGCGCCAGAGGCGGTAGTAGAGGTCGGCTGAACGCTGGTAGAACTCATAGTTGCTTAGGCATGCGCATTCGGGCAGTTTCGTTTCCTTCTGCACGAGGATGTCGCGCGCCTTGGCGTAGCGGTCGGCTGCATAGGCGGCGGTGCGTACGCGCTTTGGCAGTAGGGGATATGCCTTGGCATTTTCCGACGCCTCCTTAGCCACATCGCCCTCGAGCATCAGCCTGTCGGCAAGGTCGAGCATCGCCAGACGGGTGTAGGTTATCATCGAGCGGTTCACCTCGTCGAGGTACGGACGTTTCTCGGGGGTAGCCTTGTCGATTCCG
Source organism: Senegalimassilia sp. (assembly GCA_963590085.1). GTDB lineage: Bacteria > Bacteroidota > Bacteroidia > Bacteroidales > Muribaculaceae > Limisoma. The sequence continues at coordinate 5,076 of CAVAOU010000034.1, forward strand.
CCCCAGCCGAAACGGTGCATGAAGTTGTCGTAGGCGCGGTCGCTATAGCCTGTGCCCACACTTGCGTAACTGTCCTGACGGAACGGCGTGAGTTCGACGGTGAGGCCCGTCTGCGCCAAGTAGGGCGCAATGAGCGAGTATTTGTTGGCGCTCATGCACTTCACGTAGGCAATGTTGCGCGGCCAGCCTTTCTGCGCGTTGGTGGCAATCATGTCGGCCATCACCATCGTGGTGGCGTTGACTGATGAGTTTGGCATTGGCTTGAACGGATTGTTGCGCAGGTCGATGGTTATCTTCGACGATGCCAGCGGCGCGCAGTCGGCAGGGAACTTGCCCTGCTTGAGCAACGCTCCGGCGTTGGCATCGACGGTGAGCATGCCGTTTATCTTGCCGTAGGTGTCAGAATCCTTGTCGTAGTAGGCTTTGAGAGCCGTTATCGCGTCCTCGGCGTTGTCGCCGATGAGGGTGTTGCCGCGGTGCACGTTGTAGGAGTAGAAATCCGTTGTGCCGGTCATCGCTATGCGCTCGCTGTCGAAGTAGGGGTAGCACGACGTGTGGATATACCATTCGCCGTTGAGGTAGTCGGTGTTGAGCGTGCGCGCGTCGGTGCGGAAGCCTTCAACGTCCTGGGTGTACCACAGCGGGAACGACAGGTTGTCGCCGCTGTTGAAGAGGATGGCGTTCTTGTCGGTGCTTATGAGCAGGTCGCGGCCATAGTCGCGGCAGAACGAGCGGCCGGTGCGGTCGTGGTCGTCCCACGTCTGACTCACCATCTGCAGCGGCACAATCACTCCGGCGGCGATGCCTGCATAGGCGGCGATGCGCTCGAAGCGGCGGTGCCCGTTCTTGAACAGGCGGCGGTATGCCTTAAAGAGCAGGCGGTATAGGCCAATCACGCCGAGACCAATCCACACGGCATAGGCGTAGAACGAGCCGGCGAAGGAGTAGTCGCGCTCGCGGCACTGACCAGGAGTCTGGTTGAGGTAGAGCACGATTGCCACGCCCGTCATAAACCAGAGCAGGAACAGCACCCACGCCTGGCGCTTGCCTTCGCGGCCGCCGCGCGCCTGCCAGAGCAGTCCGAGGATGCCGAGCAGGAACGGCATGCCGTAGTAGAGGTTGTGGCCTTCGTTGTCCTCGCCGTATTCCTTCGGCAGGAGTTTCTGGTCGCCGAGGCGGAGGTTGTCGACTGGCGGGATGCCTGAGAGCCAGTTGCCCTGCGTCACCTCGCCGTTGCCGTTGATGTCGTTCTGGCGGCCAACGAAGTTGAAGAGCATATATCGCCAGTACATCTGGCTAAACTGGTAGATGGCAAAGTATTTCACGTTGTCCCAATAGGACGGCATTAGGGCTTTAACCTCTTTCACGGAGTCGCCGTGCTGCACGTGGGCAACGATTTCCTTCGGTGTGATGCCGCCAACCCAACTGCTATAGTCTTCGGCGCAGGCGGGGGCGTAGATGCGCGGCAGGAACATGTAGACCTCCGGTGCGTATTTGGTTTCGCGGATAGGCGAGAGTTCGATGTAGCTGTCGGGCTCGTCGGGCGACGACTTGGTGCGCTTGCTGTAGCGGTGCTTTTTGATTTTAGTGATGGGCTTGCCGTCCTTGTCGCGCTGGATGAGATCGGAGTTGGCGGTGTAGACCGTGCCGTAGAACAGCGGCGCCGAGCCAAACTGGTCGCGCTCGATGTAGGACTCGAGGGCAAACACGTTGTCAGGGGTGTTGACGTTCATCGGCACCATGGAGCAGGAGCGGATGGGCACCACGGCATAGCATCCGAAGCCAACGAGGATGGCCACGATGTAGAGGGCAATGTTGCTCATTGTGCGCACCGGCAACTTGTTGCAGTAGCCGAAGAAATAGCCTATCGCCAGCACCAGCAGTGCGGCGGGGATATAGAGGTTTTCGCCGGCAATCATCAGCACGCCGGAGAGCGCCACGAGCAGCAGGAAGGAGATTTTCATCCTCACCTCGCTACGCTGTGCGTAGAGTTCGTAGATGGTCCACACGGCAACAACAAAGAAAGTGCCGATGTAGATGAGCGCTCCGCTGTTGAAACTGAGCCCCAACTGGTTGACAAACAGGAGTTCGGCATACTGCGCCAGGTGGAGCGAGCCGGGCACGAGTCCGTAGAGGATAAACATGATGATGGCGAGCGACAGCACCAGCACGGGGAAGGTGGTCCACCAATGGGTGCGCTCCACCTTGCGGTAGTAAACCACCAGGGCGATGGCAGGCACGCACAGCAGGTTGAGCAGGTGCACACCGATGGAAACGCCTACCACATAGGCTATTGCCACCAGCCAGCGGTCGCTGTGGGGCTCGTTGATGCGGCTTTCCCACTTCAGCACGAGCCAGAAGGTGAGGGCGGTGCAGAAGGAGGAGTAGGCATAGACCTCAGCCTCGACGGCGGAAAACCAGAAGGTGTCGCTCCAGGTGAACACCAGGGCGCCGCAGATGCCGCTGCCCATAATCAGGGCCATCTGCCGGCGGGTTTGCACCGCCTTGCCCACGCCGCAGAGCAGGCGACGCGCCATGTGGGTGATGGTCCAGAAGAGCAGCAGTATGGTTGCCGCGCTCAGCAGCGCCGACATCGCGTTGATGCACACCGCCACCTTGTCGGCCGTCGGCGCGAAGTTGGCGAAGAAGCGTGCCGTGAGCACGAAGAACGGGTTGCCGGGCGGGTGACCCACCTCTATGCCGTAACTCTGGGCAATGTATTCCGGGCAGTCCCAGAAACTTGCCGTAGACTCAAGTGTGCAAAGATAGGTGACGGCTGCCACGGCAAACATCACCCATCCTAATGCATTGTTTATGTTGTTGTATCGTTTCTCTGTCATTCACCTTGCTGGTTAAGTGCTTCGACAACAGCCTGGAGGTTGTGGTCGGAGGAGAGATGCTTGAAGGTCTCTTCTGGGAACAGGTCGTTGAGCAGGGCCACCGTCTCGTAGGCATTGTAGGCCGCACGCGACGAACTCTTCGCCACGGTGTGCATTGCAGTGCGCGAGAGGCATCCCCACAGGTCGATCTGCTTGTTGATTTTCTGGAACAACATCTTGCCGTCGGTCGGGTTATGCTTCAGGTAGGTGTTGAACAGACTGAGATAACCGCCTTCGTTGTAGAGATACTGGTCGATGTTGGTCAGGCAGGCGAGGAGGTCTGGACTGAGGGTCTTGTAGTATCTGATGTACTGTGCGTAGTTCTCGAGCAGACTTTCCATCAGCGCTGACGCGTGCTTGAAGTCCTCCTTGTTGCCAGTGCCGTCGGCAATGTTGAAGTATGCGTTGGCGGTGTCCTCGATGAGCGAGAAGTTGGCCTGTGCAGCAAACCACGGCAGTTTCTTCTCCATCAACTGCAGAAGGGTGCGCGCCTTGGTGTAGCGGTCGGCAACAAACTTGTCGGTGAGCACGCGTGCCGGCACGGTGAAGTCCACAGAGTCCTTGAGCGTGCGCAGTTCGGTAGCCATCTGCGCCTCGTCGATGAGGTTCTTGGCTGTCTCTACGAGCGCTATACGGGTGGAGTTGACCATGCGGGTGGCTGTCTCGTCGTAGTAGGGCGAGTGGCCCGGAGTGGCTACGTCGAGTCCGCCCCAGCGGAAGTGCTTGGTTATGTTGTCGTAAGCCTTGTCGGTGTAGCCGCTGCCCACACTCTTGTAAGCCAGCATGTTGAACGGCGTGAGGGCGTAAGCCATACCGCTGTTGGTGGTGTACTTGTAGCCCTTGTCCTGGTTCTCAAAATAGGAGTAGTACTCGTCAGGAATTGTGAGGGCGAAGTATGCCGGGCGTTTCCATCCCTGTGCCACCATCGACGAGATGATGTCTATCTGCATCGACTTGGCAGAGTTGATGTAGCCGTACTGCATGATATACTGGTCCTTGAGCAGGTTCAGAGGAATGTTGTCCGAGACGTTGCCCTTCATGTCGGCTGGCACTACGCCCGCCTTGACGAGGGCGTCGGCGTTGAGCGGCATGTACATGTTAGGGTAGTTGAACGAGCCGTCGCCTGCGCCGTCGACCGCCTGGTTGTAGTAGTCGGTGATGGCTTTGGTTGCCGGTGTGGCCACGTCCTCGTTGTTGAACGTGATGCCGCCGTTGCTGTCGCTGGAGTAGAGCAGTCCGAAGGTGCGCTGGTCGTAGGCGTAGGTCGATGCGTTGGCCTGCATTGGCAACGGTGCCGACTCGTAGGCCGGACGGCGCATCTGTGCCATGTACCAGTCGGTGGCGAGATACGACATGTTGACCACTCTGACGTCGGTGCGGTAGCCTTCAACCTCCTGCGAGTACCACAGCGGGAAGGTGTCGTTGTCGCCCGAGGTGAAGATGATGCCGTTGGGGTCGACGCTCGACAGGTAGTTCATGCCGAAGTCGCGGCAGGCGTAGCGCCCAGAGCGGTCGTGGTCGTCCCATGTTTGGCTCACCATCTGCAGCGGCACGAAGATGCCGAATGCCACAGCCACGGCTGCCAGCGCCAGCGACTGCTTGCTGCAGCCGTCGGTCTCTGCTTCTGCAGGTTTCTCTTCCTTGGTGTCCTTCTTGGTCGCCTTGGAGAGAAGGTAGCAGAGGAGTTTGTAGAGGCCCGTGACGCCCATGCCAATCCAGATGGCGAAGGCGTAGAATGAGCCCGCGTATGCGTAGTCGCGCTCGCGCGGCTGTTCAGGGGTCTGGTTAAGGTAGAGCACGATGGCGATGCCCGTCATGAAGAACAGGAAGAACACCACCCAGAACTGCTCGATGCCGCGCTTGCCGCTGTAGGCTTGCCAGAGCAGGCCGATGAGTCCGAGCAGGAGCGGGAGCATGTAGAACACGTTGTGACCGCGGTTGTTCTTGAGGTCGTCAGGCAGGTTGTTCTGGTCGCCGAGGCGTGCGTTGTCGATAAACGGAATGCCGCTGATCCAGTTGCCGTGGTTGATTTCGCCCTGTCCCTGCAGGTCGTTCTGTCGGCCGGCAAAGTTCCAGAGGAAGTAGCGCCAGTACATGTAGTTGAGTTGGTACTGGAAGAAGTAGCGGATGTTTTCCGAGAATGTAGGCACGTCGACTACGCCCTGGCTGGTCGACACTGGCTTGGTCTCGATGCCACCCATTGCGCGCTGGTATTTGTCCTTCGACTGGCTGTCGTAGAGGCGCGGGAAAATCATCTTGGTTTCCGACGGATAAGAGTAGTCGGTGTTGAAATTGTCATCGATTTTCTTGTAGCGGTCAGGGTCGTCGGGAAGGACTTTCACTTCCTTGACGTAGCGTGTGGCCTTGGTCATCACGGCGTTGCCCTGCTCGTCGCGGTCGATTGGCGACGCGTAGGTAGGACCGTAGAGCAACGGGGTTTTGCCATACTGCTCGCGGTTGAGATAACTGCCGAGGGCAAACACGTTGTCCGGAGAGTTCTGGTCCATCGGCGTCTGCGCGTTGGAACGGATGAGTATCAGCGCATACGACGAGTAGCCCACGAAGATCACGGCGATGAAGAGTGCCACGTTATAGAGGATTCTGACGGGCAACTTCTTGTCGCAGAAGAAGTAGAGGTACACTGCCAAGGCGGCGGTGATTACCAGAGGGATAATCATGCTGCTGCCGATAAACGGTATGCCCGAGAAGAACACCATGAGCAGGAACGACAGGCGCATCTGCGACAGGCTCTTCTGCGAGTGGAAGGAGTAGAGTGTCCAGATGGTAAGCGCCACGAACACCAGCGTGTAGGCTATCACACCTGAGTTGAAGCCCATGCCGAAGGTGTTGACAAACAGCAGTTCGGAGTACTGCGCCACCTCTACGAATCCAGGCACCAGGCCGAAGAGTATCAGCACGATGATGGCAAACGAGATGAGCAATGCTATGATTGAGCCTTTGGCTGTGGTGTTTTTGCTTTTCTTGTAGTAAATCACAAGGATGATTGCCGGGATGCACAGCAAGTTGAGCAGGTGGACTGCCACCGAAACGCCAATCACATAGGCTATTGCCACGAGATAGCGGTCGCTGTGGTGGTCGTCGCAGCGGTTTTCCCATTTGAGGATGAGCCAGAAGGTGAGCGCCGTGCAAAACGACGAGAACGCATAGACCTCGCCCTCGACTGCGGAGAACCAGAAGGTGTCGCTCCAGGCGTAGGCCAGGGCGCCGCAGATGCCGCTGCCCATAATCAAGG
>CAVAOU010000035.1:0-11193 GCA_963590085.1 Senegalimassilia sp.
CTCGCCGCTCTCGGTCACGTAGCCGTTGCGCGTAAAGCCCAGACTCTGATTGTAGAAACCCACGGAGAAGCCGTAGTGCAGACGTTTCATGTCGGCATACGGGCGGTTGAGAATCTTGTCATTGTCCTGCGAATGCACTGCCGGCACAGCGGCGAGCAATGCAACGAGCAATATGAGCGGTTTAAGCAATTTCATATGACTTATAAACGCAAAATCGCCGCTGTTATTGCAGAGGCAAGGAAAAATCGCTAATTTTGGACTCATTGAATTATAACGATTATGAAAGACAACGACTGGAAACAACGCCTCAACATAGTCTACTCCACCAACCCGGACATGAAGTATGACACCGACGAGGAGGAAGAGCAGGAAACCCTTCCCCCATCGAAGCAACGCCTGCGCATCATGCTCGACAAGCGCAACCGCAAGGGCAAGGAAGTGACGCTGATCACCGACTTTGTGGGCACCGACGACGACCTGAAGGACCTTGCGCGCATGCTCAAGACCAAATGCGGCGTTGGCGGCTCGGCACGCGGCGGCGAGATACTGATACAGGGCGATTTCCGCCAGCGCGTGAAGGAACTGCTCACAGCTGAAGGCTACAATGCCCGCGTAATCTAACCATCAGAAAAAAAGACTGACATGATTATCGTGAACCGCGCATCGGCGGGGTCGGGAAAGACCTACACCCTTGTAAAACAATACCTCATAATGCTGTTGGGCAAAAAGCAAGCCGACGGCAGTTATGTCCTCGACGAGCATCCCAACGACAACCACCGCTTCATCCTCGCCATCACCTTCACCAACAAGGCCACCGACGAGATGAAACAGCGCATCGTGGACACGCTCGACGAGTTGGCACAGACGCCCGACAAGAGTCCGTACATCAAGGACTTAATCTCGATGCTACACTCCACAAAAGAAAAGATTTCGAAGAGTGCGGGCATGGCCGAGCGGCAGGTGCTTGAGGACTACACCAACTTCAACGTGTGCACCATCGACACGTTTTTCCAGAAGATACTGCGCACCTTCGCCTTCGAGGTCAACCTCGCCGGCAATTACGGCGTGGAACTCAACGACGAGTATGTGGTTTCGCTCGGCGTGAACAGTCTGAAGACGGCGATACGCCAAAAGGACGACGCCAGCACCAAGCGCTTGCGCGAATGGCTGTGGCAATACATCGAGGAAAACATCAAAGAAGGGAAGTCGTGGAACGTGTTTAAGCCAGCGTCGAAAAAAGCGTTTTCCGACTCATCGCTCTACACGTTCGCCAAAGCGTTGTCGAAGGAGGTGATCAAGACCAACAGCGACAAGTTGTTCAAATTCCTGAAGAATCCGAACAACATCACCACCTTCAGCAAAGCCCTGCGCAATGAGATGATTCCTCTGTCGCACAAGATCAAGGATATCACCAGCAAACTGATAGGAATCTTGACCTCTCCGGGCATAAACCCCAACAAAAGGTCGCTCAGCAGCCTACAAAACATCATCAATGCGAATATTCCATTCGATGAATTTGTGAAACCAGAAATTGATTACCGCGACGACCGCGGCTATACGAACAAGAACAGCGCGCCACTCGAAGGCACCCCGTTCTACGGCCTGCTGGCTGAGTTGCGCGAAACAATCAGTGTGCTTGAGTCGTACCGCAGCATCCTGAAGTACACCTACCATCTGGGACTGCTCGGCGACATCAATGCCGGAGTACTCGACTTCACCACCGACAACAACACCATCCTGCTGTCGGGCACCAACGACATTGTGCGCCGCATTATCAGCGGCTGCGAGATGCCGTTTATCTACGAGCGCATCGGCATGTATATCCACCACTACCTCATCGACGAGTTTCAGGACACGTCACGCATGCAGTGGGAAAACCTGCTGCCGCTGGTGCGCGACAGTCTGGCGAACGGCCACGACAGCCTCATCATCGGCGACGTGAAGCAGAGCATCTACCGCTTCCGCAACTCCGACCCGCAGTTGCTCCATTCGCAGTTGGGCAAGGACTTCCCCAAAAGTGAGTTGCAGGACAATTTCGGAGAGCGCAGCACCAACTGGCGTAGCGCCTACAACATTGTGACCTGGAACAACGAGTTTTTCAAATTCCTGGCAAACATACTGGAAATGACCGACTTCTACAAAGATGTGGAGCAGGAGGTGAGTCCGAAAAACCAGGAAATCCTCGGGCACGTGTCCATTGCGCAATACCTGCCGCCAGAACCAAGCGCAGAGCAAGTACTCAACGAAGAAGAAATCACCGACAAGGAAGCCTTCAACAGATGGGCAACCGCCCGCACCATCGACGACATCCTTTCGCTGCTCGGCCGTGGCTACCGCCAGAAGGACATTGCCATACTTGTCAACAAAAACAATGAGGGACAGACCATCATCGACGGCATCCTGGAATGGAACGTGGCGCATCCCGACGTCCAACAGATTAAGGCGGTGTCGGAAGAGTCGCTGCTGGTGATGAAGTCGCCCGCCGTGAGGATTGTAGTGAGCATCCTCGAGATGCTCGACCGCTGCGAAGACATCAAGGAGCGCGGCCGGGACAGCGGCAACGACCTGCCAATCATTATGCGCCGCTACGAGCTGAACATCAACAAAGGCATCTCTCCGTCGGCGGCGTTTGAAGACGCATTCGCCAACAAGGACTCGTGGCTCGACGAAGAGACCGAAGCGCTTTTCCAGAAATCGCGGTCGGCATGCCTCGACGGAGTGGTGGAACACATCATCCGCACGCAACTGACGGAGGACATGGCGCGCGACAATGCGCCCTACATACAGGCATTCATCGACAACGTGACCGACTTCATGAGCCGCTACGGGTCGAACATCCACCACTTTCTGAAATGGTGGGACAAGGTTGGCGAAAAGGTGTCGATCTCCTCGCCCGACAACATCGACGCAGTGAAGGTGATGACCATCCACAAGTCGAAGGGACTGCAGTTCCCGTGCGTGATTCTGCCAATGGCCAACTGGGACTTCGACAAGACAGGCATCGAATGGGTGGAAACGGAAAGCGTCAAGGACAAATTTCCGCAGGGCATAGAAATTCCGCCGATTTTGGCTGTAAACAGAACCGACAAGGTCAAGAAGCGGCTTATCTTCGAGGAGCAGTTTGAGAAAATCAAACACGACAACATCATGGACACCCTCAACAAGACCTATGTAGCATGTACGCGCGCGCAATACGAACTTCTTATATATATCGTCGGTGAAGGAGTAAAGGGTTACAAAGATTCGAGCCTATACCTGAGTTCGTTCGCGTTGAAGACGGAGAAGGATTCCAGCATCGTTGCCAACGAACTTACCGAAGATGAAATAGAGTCGGCGCTGGCAGAGGGCAACCACCGGATTGGCGACCTGATTTACGAACTCGGTCAGCCCACCACCCGCGACGAGGTTGTTGCGCAGGCGAAGAAAGAAACGGACGGCACAATTGGAGAGGAGCGGAAAATGCCCGACTACAAACTCGTGTCGAGTTTCGACCGCTGGGAACTCACCTCGCCCGACATAATCCTCGAAGAGCGCGGAACCGAACGCTACCGCGGACAGTTGCTCCACAAGGTGATGGAGAAGGTGCGCACGCCCGACGACCTCGACGTGACGCTGCGGCGCTTCCAGGCCCGCGGCATGGTTACACGTCCCGAGCGCGAAGAGTATTTCAGCATGCTCAGCGAGCGTCTTGCCGACCCGCGCGTTGCCCAGTGGTTTGCCCTCGGCAACCGTCTGCTCCTCGAAAGGGAGATTATGACAGGCGGAAAAGGCATAAAGCGCCCCGACCGGGTAGTGATAAAACCGAATGGCGATATTATCGTCATTGATTATAAGTTTGGCGAGCGTAACGATGACAACGATAACGCCTATCGCCGCCAGGTATCGGGCTACATCAATGCCCTAAGCACCGCCACGGGCACTAAAACGGACTGCATATCAGGCTATATATGGTACGTCACGGCAGGCGACATCGTTGCCGTGTAGAGCACCGCACACACCAGGAAACAAGCGGCGGCTATCGAAATCAGCGATAGCCGCCGCTTTGGTATTATAGATAACCGCTATATCCATTATCGAATATTTCCTCAACCACGGCTTCCCAGCGGTTTGGCAAGAGTGTACTTTTGCAATCGAAAAATCAACAACATCAATTAAAAAACTAAACAACTATGCATCTCACTACCGCTCTGATTTGGGTCGCCATTGTAGGCGTAATGGTTTTGGCATTCGTGTTTCACGCCATCCACAAGTTCAACCGCACTGTAGGCAACGACAAAGTGTTTGGAATGGACCACGATGAAATTTATTTCCGCGACAACGACGTAGAAGATGACGAAGACTAAGGAAGACGCTCTGCATGAGCATTTGAAAAGCGTTTGCCTTTTCTTAGCCGACTACGCCGCCCATCTGTTGGCATGCGGAGCCACGAGTATGCGCACCCAGCGCAACGTTGCCCGCATGGCCGACAAATGGGAAGTGACAGCCAACATCACCATTCTGCCCAACACAGTGGACATGTGCATCTGGGATGCCAACCGCAGCCACTCCTACAAGCAGACGGTAAAGATTCCGGCGAAGCCTATCAGTTTCGACATCAACACCAAACTCAGCAACTTGAGTTGGCGTGTGGTAGAGGACCGCATAGGCTCGTTTGAAGAAGCGCGCGAGGCGTTTGAGAAAATCGTAACGACAACAAAGCCCGTCAACAAGTGGGTAGTACTGATACTCGTAATGTTTGCCAACGCGTCGTTCTGCCGGCTCTTCGGCGGCGACTTCACCTCGATGGGCATCGTGGCCTTGGCAACACTGGTGGGCTACTATCTGAAAATCATTATGTTGGAATCACACTACGACACCCGCATCGTGTTTATGTGTTGCTCGTTTATCTCGGCAGTGATAGGCACAGCAGGCTATGTGTTCAACATCGGCGAAACGCCCGAGTTGGCGCTCGGCGCCAGTGTGCTCTACCTGATTCCCGGCATCCCGTACATCAACTCGGTGAGCGACATGATCGACAACCATCACCTTTGCGCCTTCTCGCGGTTTATGAATGCCGTGATGCTCACTGTGTGCATCGCCATCGGACTCACCGGCGGTTTCCTGATTATGAAAATTCGCATGTTTTAGACACTCTATCTGCATCTCACTATCCCAATGGACATAACTTTTGCAATTCTTCAAGATGCTTTTTTCGCTGCCGTGGCAGCCATCGGCTTTGCAAGCATCAGCAACCCGCCGCGTGCGGCATTCAAATACTGCGCACTGATAGCCGCCATCGGCCATGCCACGCGCTTCTGCCTGATGAACCTTGCAGGCCTGCACATCGTGCCGTCGAGCCTCGTAGCGGCGCTGTTTATCGGCGTGCTTGCAGTGGTGTTCTCTAAGTTCGCCAAATGTCCGCCTGAAACGTTCTCGTTTCCATCGCTTTTGCCGATGATCCCGGGAATGTATGCCTACCGCACGTTCCAGGCGATGTTTATGTGCATGACCACCTCCGACGAGGACGTGTTTACGCACTACGGCTACCTGCTCGAGTTCAACGGACTCACCACGATTTTTGTGGTCTTCGTGATGGTTGTGGGGCAAGTGCTGCCAATGCTAGCAATGAAGCGAATGACGTTTAGCGCAACCCGTTAGTTTTTTATTTGATAAATATTAATATCTTTGCATACATGGAATTAAGGCAACTGAAATACTTCGTCAAGACCGCTGAATTGCTCAACTTCTCGGAGGCAGCGCGCTCGCTGTTTATCACCCAGAGCACCCTATCGCAACAGATTAAGCAACTGGAGCAGGAACTGGGCACGCAACTCTTTGAGCGCAACACCCACGGCGTGATGCTCACCGAAAGCGGCAACGAACTGCTGCCCTATGCACGCAAAACCATCCACACCGCCGATAGTTGCGTGGAGCATATCCGCGACATCAAGAATGTGGTTACCGGCACCCTCAACATCGGCGTGACTTACACTTTTTCGCCTATTCTCACTGAGACATTGCTGTCGTTCATGAAGTTGTACCCCAATGTGAAACTCAATATCTTCTACAAAACAATGGAGGAACTCATGGCGATGCTCGACAAGCGCGAACTCGACTTTGTGCTGGCGTTCAAGCCCACGGGCGCAGCCCAGTACAACCGCATCTCTTCGCACATCCTGTTTGACAACCATTTGGCTGCTATCGTGGCAAACGACCATCCGCTGGCGAAGCGCCAAAAGGTTACGCTCGAGGAGTTGCAGGACTATGAATTCGCATTGCCGAGCAAGGGTCTGCAAGCCCGCAACGCATTCGACTCAATGGTTGAAGGTAAGGCCTATCATTTCAACACGCGCATCGAACTTAACGAAGTAAACATTTTGCTGAAACTGGTGAGAGAGAGCAAACTCGTTACTATCGTGTCGGAGGCTACAATCTATGGCGTGGACGGTATCCACGTGGTCCGGCTCGATGTGCCCGGCAACACCTATGAAATGGAAGGCTGCATCCACGTGCTGAAAGATTCCTACCAGAAAAGTTCAGCCAAGAAGTTTGTGCAGTTGCTTAGCGAATCGGACTCCATCAAGGAGAGAGCGTTCAACTGGCTCTCCTCTGGTTTCACAGAATAGGCTTTTTTACGAACTATTATTTCATCCATCTATATTATTAAATCCGCCTTCCAGCATTGCGCTGAAAGGCGGATTTTTCATTTCCCTATGTCGCCTAAAGGCGGATTATTTCTTTACCACGCGGTAGACCGACGAGCCTTTAGCGGTGACTACCTTAACCAGATAGATGCCGCTGCCGCAGGATGAGAGGTCGATGGCGTCGGAGTCGGTTGCGCTGGCTGCCAAACGACCGTCGGCTGCATAAGCCTCGATGCTCTTCACTGCCTCATCGGAATTAACCTTTACAATGCCTACCGTAGGGTTAGGATAAACGCTGATGCCCGAAGTCTCAATCTTGCCCACTGCAGCGTCGCCAATGACAAACTGGTATGGGTCTACGTCGGAAGCGACGTCGAAGTCGCGCGCGCCGTTGTTGAACGTCAGGACGTTGAACTGATAAGTCTTGCCATCCGTTACGGCTGCCTTGAGGATGGTCATAGTAACCAATACCTCTACTTGCTCGTTGCCTCCGAGAGTGATTTGCGGGTTGGCGCTTGTAACAAACTTGCCAGTTTCCACGTCGCGAATTTCGCATTTCAACTTGCCCTTGGTGGTAGCCTTGGTCGCGTTGTTGAGCACTACGGTGAATTTCACCTTGTCGCCCGGATAGATGGTTTCGCGGTCGGCAGTTACAGCCGATGCAAGCGAGAGGTTTACAGGCTCGGCAAACTCAATCGTGTTGCCAGTTACATACATATAGACAAACTCAGGTTGCGCTGTGCGTATCCAGTCGCGCTCCACGCCGTCAGTTTGTTCCTTGGTCACAGCCCAAAGGGTGTAGACACCGTCGGAGAGGTTCTTCAACTCGTCCTTCAACGAGTAATCAAGAATCGAACTTACCACATTGGCCCACGGGAGATAGAGCGACTTCACCGACGAAAGGGCAACGCGGTTGAAGTTGCTGTCGTAGACGGCAACGGCAATATAGCCATTATAGTCGTGCACGTATGTATAGTTGGCAAGGTTAGTCACCGTGATGTCGAGTTGCTCGCCCTTTGTGATTGACGACTGCTGTGGTTGAACGTATCCGCCGTCGTAGATTACGACAGGCATCTGTCCGCAGTCGCCAGTCATTGTCTCGTCCTTCTCTACGGTAACGATCGACTGGCCTTCGTTGAATCCGCCAGCGCCGCCGCCCGTGCCGAGAGCCGACGGGTTCATCGCGTCGATATCGAAATAGGAGTCGCTCAAGCCGCCCCAGCCCCAGTTGATGTGGAGATAGTCGTTTGAGTCATAGCCGTCGGCCACGAAGCAGTGACCGCCCACAGTGCCCTGACCGCTGAAAATCACAGGGCGGGCGTTGTTCAATTCGCCTTTGGCGAGCGCCACGAAGCCTTCCTTGGTGAACATTTCGCGATAGTAGATCTGGCACTTGTAGCCGAACTTGTCGAGCGCGTAAGGGATTGCGCTGTCCTGCGTGCCGCTGGCCTTCGAAGTGTATTCCATGTTGACCGCCGCGCCGAGTTCGAAACTGAGTTTAGCCACTGCGTTGCGCTGTGCGTCGGTATAGGTTGCCGTTGAACTGTAGTTGTCAAACATGTTGTCCCAGTCATATTCCGACTTAGAGTAGTCGACCGATACGCGCACACTGTTGGTGTAGCAGCGATACGACTTAGTGAAAGCCTGCGGCTTCAACGGCCATTTATAGTAGTTGCACACCTGCGCCATTGCCGTAGCTACGCAGCCAACCACCGAACGCTCGTTGGTCGAGGGGTCGATCGGGCATTGGTCGTTGAAAGGAGCAGTTTGTGTCCAGTTGGACTTCAACAACGGAGCAACGACGGGAGTAGCCTCATCGAGCGTCTGCTTTACGGGAGTCACCGAGCCGTCCTGCACCAGCGCCACATACTGCGCATAGTTGTCGAGGCACGACTGGAGAGCCTCCGGCATATTGTCGGTATCGATAAATCCGGTTTTCGAGTAGCCCACAACTTCAGTCATGCTGTCGTCGCCCGAGACAATAACAAAGCCCTTGCCGTCGGAAGCGTTGAAGATGTAGTAAGGGGCGAGGTCGGAATAGGTCGAAGTAACCGCTCTGACCATACGTTTTTGCGGGGCAACCACTGACGCATATTTCGAAGCTACACCATAGGCCTGCATCGGAGTGATTTGCGCCGCATAGATGCTGCCCGAAGCGAGAGTCAGGAGCACCAATGACGAGATTTTCTTCATAGATGTTACAATTATAATATTTTCAGTTGCAAAAATACAACTTATTTTCCTACACAACGTCAAATTGTTTTATTCTTTTACCCCTCAGCAGAAAAAAGTAGAGAACTCCAAGAATCCCGCCGCCGAGAGCCGCAATTTTCAGTGTATAAAACCGCTCTTATTTAGCCACGAAACTATTTTTTTGGCGTTCGCGGCAAAATAAAGCCAATTTTATACACCAATTCAATAATTATTTGTATATTTGCAAAGTAACCAAACAATGATTCTTATGTGCGAGATAATTGGACGAAAGGACGAAATTGCAGAGTTGAAGCGCTACTACAAAAGCGGACGCGCGGAGTTTGTGGCCGTCTACGGCAGAAGGCGTGTGGGCAAGACATTTCTCATCGACGAGGTTTTCCACGACGACATGGCATTCCACCATACTGGACTGTCGCCCTACGACCGCCAGCGCAAGGTCTCGACCAAGGACCAGTTGCAGAACTTCTACTTTTCGCTCATCCGTCATGGCTTAGAAGGGGTCAATACGCCAAAGTCGTGGATGGAAGCGTTCTTCCTTCTGGAAAGACTTCTTGAGACTACCGACAACGGCAGCCGCCAGGTGGTGTTTATCGACGAGGTGCCATGGATGGACACCGCACGGTCTGGTTTTCTCACCGCACTCGAAGCCTTCTGGAACGGCTGGGGCAACACCCGCCACAACCTAATGCTCATTGTGTGCGGCTCTGCCACCTCATGGATGCTCGATAATCTCATCAACAACAAGGGCGGCCTGTACGGCAGGCTCACCGGCGAGATGAAACTGTCGCCGTTCTCGCTCAAGGAAAGCGAGGATTTCTACCGCAGCCGCGGCATCAAGATGAGCCGCTACAACGTGGCGCAGGCCTACATGATTTTAGGCGGCATCCCGTTCTATATGAATTTCTTCAATCCGGCATTGAGCCTCGCGCAAAACATCGACGCGCTGTTTTTTGCACGCAACGCCAAACTTGGCGACGAGTTCAACCGGCTGTTCAACTCGGTGTTTGACCATGCGGACGACTGCATGAAAATTATCCGCACGCTTGGCACCCGACATGCCGGCTACACCCGCCAGGAGATTTCCGCCAAGACGGGCATCGGCACCAACGGCGGGTTTTCAAAAATGCTAAAAGCCCTCATCGGAAGCAACTTCGTAATCAAATACGTTCCGTTCGGAGCATCGAAGAGAGAAGAGCACTACAAACTCACCGACTCATTCTGCTGGTTCTGGCTGCATTTCAAAGAAGGGAAAACCATCCGACAGGAAGACTATTGGCAGCACCATCTGCGGGAATCCGAGATTTCCGCATGGAGAGGCATAGCCTTTGAGGAGATATGCCTGCAACACGTCAAGCAAATAAAGCATGCGCTCCAAATCGGCGCCGTTTATTCCACTGAGTCGGCGTATGTGACAAAAGGCGACGGGACAAACGACGGCATGCAGATTGACCTCATAATCAACCGCAACGACGATGTGGTGAATCTGTGCGAGTTGAAATATTCCAAAAGTCCATACGTTGTCACCCAAGCCTACGCCAACCGCCTGTCGGCGCGGCTGGAAGCGATGGAGGGCAAACTGAAGAACAAGACTTTCCTGCTGACCTACATCGGAAGTTCGCCGCTCGCCGAGAACGAATATTCCGACATATTCCCATGCAAGGTGACTCTCGACGACCTGTTTGCATAAACCTTCAGTTGCAAATATAAAAAAACGACAGGCACATCCCGAGGGGATGCGCCTGCTATTTTTTCTGCCAGGAGGAGATTAAGCCTCGTGGATTGCTTCGCTAGGGCAGTTTTCTGCGCAAGTACCGCAGCTGATGCAAGTATCTGGGTCAATCTTGTAGATATCGCCTTCAGAGATTGCTTCTACAGGGCAAGCAGCAGCACATGTGCCACAAGCTACACAATTGTCGTCGATTACGTATGCCATGTTCTTGTAAGATTTAATTTGTTTATAATTGCTTTATGCAAAGATAATGCAATTGACGTGGTTTTGCATCGGTTTTGTTACAAATAAACGAGAATTTTCGCTACGTGCATTTGATTTTCAGCGCATTAAACTGCGTAATTTGGACTGATTGCAATTAACGGCGGCGCGCGGCGGCGGGAATTTATGCGCCAGTGGCATTGCACGGCAAGCGAATTTGCACTACCTTCGCAAGAAAATCAGAGAATTATGGGTCCACTGTTTTCAATCATCACCATCACATTCAACGCCGAGCAGGTGCTTCCGGCAACCCTCGAGAGCGTGCGCGCACAGAAATTCATCGACTATGAGTACCTCATCGCCGACGGCGCATCGACCGACGGCACGGTGGCGCTCGCCGAGAAGAGCGGCATTGCGGGGATGAGC
>CAVAOU010000036.1:0-11130 GCA_963590085.1 Senegalimassilia sp.
CAACTCGATGGCGCGCACACAATCGACGAGGCAGTGCACGTAAGCACCATCACCCCTCTGCTCAAGGCGATTGTCAACACCCTGCAGCACATCAACGAAATCGGCCAGTAAAATCCCCCTGCATTATAATAAAACGCTGCATCGTAATGTCACAATTACGATGCAGTTTTTTGTGTAGTTGCTTGCTATTTCGCGAGGTGCTTGATGAGGCGGGCGAGGGCGTAGGTGGCGATGAGGGTCAGCACAACGGTCGCCGAGGCGGGGATGTTGGTGAGGTAGGCTATCAGCAGGCCTGCCATTGAGCATACCACCGAGATGGCTGCGGCGAGGAGAGTCATGGGCCGCAGGCGGTTGGTAAACACTTCAGCCGTCATCTGCGGCATGGCGAAGAGCGACATCAACAGCATGATGCCTATAAGTTTGAGCGTCAGCACGATGCAGATTGCTACGAGCACAGTCATCAGTCCGTTGACCATGGCCACCGGCATGCCGATGGTGCGCGCATAGTCGGAGTCGAAGGCGCATGCCACGATGGGTCGGTAGAGCAGGGCGGCTACGATGAGCAGCACTGCCAGAAATACAGCAAAGAGGAGCAGGTCGGAACGGGTGATGGTGAGGATGTTGCCGAAGAGAAACGACTGCAGTTCAGGCACGTAGCCCGGCGTGAGAAACACAAACAGGATGCCCAGCGCCATGCCCAGCGCCCACACCACCGAGATGGCAGAGTCCTCGCGCACTCGCTGGCGTGTGGAGAGCCACTCCACGCCCACGGCCGACGCCACGGCAAAGACCCCGGCGGTGAGTATCGGGCTGATGCCCAGGAAGTAGCCGAGTCCCAGGCCGCCGAACGAGGCATGGGTAACGCCGCCCGCCACAAACATCATGCGGCGCACCACCACATAGGTGCCAATCAGTGCCGAGGCGATGCTCACCAGCAGCAGGCCAATCAGCGCATTCTGGAAAAACGTATATTCAAAAATCTCCATAAGTCTAACTCTTTGTTCTGCGCTCGCGCTCCTCGCTTACGAGCAGCAGCAGTTCGTCCTTGACGCACGATGGCATCTCTATGCCCCTCAGTTGTAGCGACCTTGCCCATCCGGCAATGTCCTCGGGCAGGAGCGTGAGCAGCACGTCGCGAAAATCCTCAATCGCTTCGTCTCCGTAGTCGGCGGCAGGGATGCCCTTGTAGCGGTCCAGGTCCTCATCGTCGTAGTACACAATCTCGGTCGAGAGCGCCGCCAACGAGTCCTTCTCGCAGGTGATGTGCATGCCGCAGCAGCCCTCGTCGGCCACCGGTTCGGCCTCTTCAGCGGCGTCCGCTCCCTGCGGATTGCGCTTCTCGCCGATGCGGTGGAAGACGTAGAGGATTGCGCCGAAGCCAACTGTTATAGCCAATATGATTAGTGCCGGTGTCATTTCGCGATGCTAAGTTTAAATCCCACTTGTTCAAGATGTTGCCAGTAGTCAGGATAGGATTTCGATACCACTCCGGCGTCGAGGATTGTGAGCCCAGGCACGCGGACGGCGGCGGGCGCAAAAGCCATCGCCATGCGGTGGTCGTCGTAGGTACGTATCTGCGGGTTTGCTTCGGCGGCGGTGCGGCTGCCGTCCCACGACAGGGCGGTGTCGCCAATCACCTCGATGGTGTAGCCCAGCGATGCCAGTTGGGCGCGCAGAGCCTCCAGGCGGTCGGTCTCCTTGATGCGCAGGGTGGCGAGTCCGTCGATGCGGAACGGGATGCCGAGGAGGCACGCCGTAACCACGATGGTCTGCGCTATGTCGGGCTGGCTCGACAGGTCGAGCGCAATATTTTTAGCGATGCTATCAGGCGCGTGCTTAAGTTCCACGCCTTCAGATGTATAAACCGTTTCAACGCCGAAATTTCGGAAATATTCGGCAATGCGGCTGTCGCCCTGCAGACTATTCGCCGACAGGCCCTTCAGCGCAATCTGCAAATCGGGGCACAGCGCTTTAATCTCGTACCAGTAACTTGCTGCCGACCAGTCGCTTTCCACCGTCAGCGCATTCTCCTTGTAAGGCTTTGCAGCAATAGCGATTTCCGCCTCGCCCACAGTCACTTCCGCGTCGAAATGGCGCATCAGCGCAGCCGTCATCTCCACGTAGGGGCGCGACGTAAGTCCGCCCTCGATTTCGATGGTCAGCCCGCTCTTCATCATCGGCGCAATCATCATCATCGCCGACACATACTGTGAACTTACGTTGCCGCGCATCCGCAGCGGAGCCTGCGCCTCAAGATGGCGGCCGTCGATGCCCAGCGGAGGGAAGCCCTCCTCGCCGAGGTAGTCGATCTCAGCGCCGCAGTGGCGCAGCGCCTCCACCAGTTCGCCGATGGGGCGGCGGCGCATGCGCGGCGAGCCGTCGAGCGTAACCGTGCGCCATGGCTGCATGGCGAAATAGGCTGTGAGAAAGCGCATTGCCGTGCCCGCTGCACCGATGTTGACGGTTTGTGCGTGGGGCGAGGCGAGGGCTTGGCGCATGGCATTGGTGTCGTCGCAGTCGGCAACGTTGCTGATTTGGCATCCGCCCGTCAAAGCGCTGATAATCAGCGCGCGGTTGCTGATGCTCTTCGATGCCGGCAGGCAGATTGTCTGAGTCGTGCCCGACGCCTTAGGCGCTTGCTCTATGGTGTAGTTGAATTTTTCCATTGGTTTATTTCGGTTGCATCGTGATTATTGGCACGAGCATCTCCTCCAGGGATATGCCTCCGTGCTGGAACGTCTCCTTGTAGTACTGCACGTAGTAGTTGAAGTTGTTGGGGTAGGCGAAGAAGTCGTGGTTCATCGCGAAAATATACGACGTGGAGATGTTGGGCGCCGGCAGGCCGTAGCGCTCCGGACGCTTAATCTCGTACACCTGTTTCTCGTTGTAACCCAGATTCTTACCGAGTTTGTAGCGAAGGTTGGAGTTGGTGGCTTTGTCGCCCACCACCTTTATCGGGTTGTCCACGCGGATGGTGCCGTGATCGGTGGTGAGCACCACGCGCGCGCCGCTCTCAGCGATGCGCTTCAGCAACTCACTTGCCGAGGAGTGGCGGAACCACGATTCGGTGAGCGAGCGGTAGGCAGCGTTGTTCGACGCCAGTTCGCGTATCATCTTCGACTCCGTGCGCGCATGCGACAGCATGTCGATGAAGTTGAACACGATGACGTTGAGGTCATAGTTGCGGAAGTTGGCGAAGTTCTGCAGCAGGCGTTCGCCGTACTGCGATTCGTATATCTTGTTGTAGGAGAATTTGTAGCGCTTGCGGTAGCGGTCAAGTTGCGTCTGGATGAGCGGCGACTCGTTGAGGTTTTTGCCCTCTTCCGAATCCTCGTCGACCCAGAACTGCGGGAACATCTTCTCAATCTGTACAGGCATCAGACCCGAGAAGATGGCGTTGCGCGCATATTGCGTAGCCGTAGGGAGGATTGTGGTGTAGAGATCCTCCTCTACGTTGAAATATTCCGACAGGATAGGCTTGATGATGCGCCACTGGTCGAGGCGGAAGTTGTCGATGAGGATGAAAAACACCTTTTCGCCCTTGTCGAGCAGCGGAAACACCTTCGTCTTGAAGATTTCGTTGCTCATCAGCGGATGGTCGCCTCCGTTGACCCATCCCTCGTAGTTGCGCTTCACGAATTTGGCAAACTCCGCGTTGGCCTCGTTTTTCTGCATCAGCAGCAACTCGTCCATGTTGGTCTCCGTCTGCGACAATTCCATCTCCCAGAACACCAGTTTGCGGTAGAGTTCGTACCAGTCCTCGATTTTGTCCGACTCGCTAATCTGCTGCGATATGCGGCGGAACTCCTGCTGGTAGTCATTGGTGGCTTTTTCCGACACTAAGCGTCCCGAGTGCAGGTTTTTCTTCAGCGACATCAGTATCTGGTTGGGATTCACCGGCTTGATGAGGTAGTCGGCAATCTTGTTGCCGATGGCCTGGTTCATGATGTTCTCCTCCTCGCTCTTGGTGATCATTATCACCGGCACGTCGGGCTGTATCTGCTTGATGCGCTGGAGCGTTTCCAAGCCGCTGATGCCCGGCATGTTTTCATCGAGGATAATCAGGTCGAAGGGCGTGGCCTCCACCTGGTCGAGCGCGTCGGCGCCGTTGTTGACCGTAGCCACGTCGTAGCCCTTCATCTTCAGGAACATGATGTGGGGTTTCAGCAAGTCGATTTCGTCGTCTGCCCAGAGTATTTTGCCGTTATTTTCCATAATCCGTTGTCGCAATTTCGGCTATGTAGCCATTAATGTGCAAAATTAATGATTTTTGCGGATGCCTACATTGAATTAATGTTAACGCCGGCATTTGGGCGTGCGGCTATAGCCTCTGGAGGAACTCCACGAGGTTGATGTCGCGGCTCAGGTCCATCTTCTTGCGCAGGCGGTAGCGAGCCATCTCAACGCTGCGGTACGACATGTTGAGCAGCGGCGCTATCTCCTTCGAACTCAGGCCCATCTTCAGGTAGGCGCAGAGCCGCTGGTCGTTGACGTTGAGTTGCGGGAACTGCTCGGTGAGGCGCTTGAGGTAGTTCTCGTAGACCACGTCGAAGTTCTGCGCAAACTTGTGCCAGTCGTCATCGTGCGAGATGTTTTCCTTGATGAGTTTCTGAATCTTCGCCAACTGCTTGTCGGCACCTTGTGGGATGCCCTCGCCGTTTTCCTGCAACTTGCTGATTTGGTTGGAGATGTCGATGAGAATCTCGTTCTTTCGCATCACGTTCATCGTGGCGTTCGACAGTTCCTGCGACTTGTGGCGCACGTCGTGCTCCAACTGCGTACTCTTCAGCCGTGAAATCTCGTTTTCGCGGCGCAGCGATTCCTCTTCAGCCTTGCGCTTGTATTCGAGCATCTCTTTCTCCTTGCGCTTCGCCAGCAGGATGGCCGTTTTGCGCGCCTTCGTCTTGACGTAGCCGTAGAGGAAGTAGGCGCCCGTAATGATGAGAATCATGTAGAGCGCAATGGCCCACGTGCTGCGGTACCACGGCGGAGCGATGGTAAACTTGAAGGAGTATTCCGAACTGCTGTCGTCGTAGCGGTTGAACGAGCGGATATGCAGAGTGTAGGTGCCTTCATGCAACTGCGTGTATTCCTTCGAGTTGGCTGCTCCGTAGGCGCTCCACTGCGAGTCGTAGTTCTCGAGGTAGTAACTGTAGAGCACGGCGCCGTCCTCGCGGAACTCAGGGCAGATAAACTCAAAGCGTAGGGAGTTGAGGTCGTAGGGCAACTCCAGCGTGTTGTTGTGGAGCGCGCCGCCGGCGGTGTAAATGAGCGAGTCGGGGTTGGTGGCGTAGATGTTGCTCACAAACAGTTTGCTCTTCCAGTCTACGCGGTGCTCGCGGTCCACGTCGATGGCGTAGAAGCCGTCCTCGTTGGTCACGATGAGTTTGCGCGGAGAGATGAAGTTGAAATGCTCGAAACCCACTATCAACTTGTCGAGCAGCGGTTTATAGGTTATCGAGTCGATGCTGTAGGTGCCAGTGGCGTTGTAGAACGCCGCGCAGATGTATTTGCCCGACACTCCCCACACGTCGTTGGCGGGCGACTGGTAGAGCCGCACGGAGGTGTGGAGGCCGAAGATGCTGTTAAACTTCTCGTCCTGCACCATGCGGTCGGTGTGGCTGTTGTAGCGGTAGAATCCGCCCTCGGTGGAGAACGCCAGTTCGCCGTTAATCTTATACAAGGTGTTGTTGCGGTCGGTAGGGAAGCCCTTGGTGTGGTTGTAGAGGCTCACCTTGTCGAATTTCGTTAGCGATTTGTTGAGGTGCAGTTTGAAAACACCTTTCATCCAGTGACTTATCCAGATGTTGCCGAACTCGTCCTCAATCATTCGTCCGCCCGCCTCGTTGTAGCCCTCGATGCGGTTGCTCATCACCCAGCGGTCACCCTGCCGGCGCAGAAGGAAGAAATTCTCGTAGGTCGACGCCAGCGCCATGTCGGGATGCTTGCGCAGTGGAATCACCGCCCACGTGCCCGGGACGCCTTCAATCTGCAGTGGCTTGCCGCCTTTGAGTTGGTAGAGACCGAGGTCGCAACTCACCAGCACGTCGTGGCCGATGGTGTCGATGCTCCACACCTGGCTCTTCAGGAGCGATACCGGCCTAACTGGCTCAGCCGCAGCCGAAAGGGGATAGCCCGTGGCGTAGAGACCCTGGTTGGTGCCCATCAGCAGGGTGTTGCCGAGGAGCAGCGACGCATAGCCAGCGCCGTAGACGTTCGACGAGCCGAAAACCGTCGACACGGGCGAGTTGTAGAGCACATAGTCGATGCCGTTGTCGAGACCCAGCCAGATGTTGTCCATGCGGTCGAAGTCGATGCTTAGCACCGTGTTGTTCTGCAGTCCCGTCGCCATGTTGACGAAGGTGTTGCTGCCGTTGGATATGTCCTTGATTATTATGCCGTTGTTTACCGTGCCAAACACCAGTTCGCGCTCGTTGGTTGCCGCGCAAAACACTTGGTTGGCTTTGAGAAACGGATCGATGTCCATCTCAAACGGGCGGATGTTAGCGCCGTCGTAGATATATACGCCGTTGAACTCCGTTACAATCAGCACGTTGCCCTTCATGTAGGGCAGCAGGGCGCACACGCGCTTGCCGCGAATCACGTCGTTGTCGGTCACGGCATTGAAACTTTTGCCGTTGAGCAGGCAGATGCCGCCCTCCTTCGATGCGATGAAAAGGCGGCCGCGGATAAGCGCCGAAGTGGTTATCTTATATTTATAAGGTATAGTAACCGAAGTTTTGCCGTCGAAGCGCAGCAGTTTGAAGTCGCTCTGAAACCAGATGTAGCGGCCCGACTTGTGGATGTTCCACACCTCTGAGAAGTGGCGCTCGTTGGCTGGAAGCGTCGGCATCAGGCTCTTGTAGACGAAACTGCCGTGGTTGGGGTCGTTGTAGTAGTAGCCGAACTCCTCCGAGCCGCCGGCATAGATGCGCGAGGTGGCCTCGTCGTAGAGCAGCGAGCGCACCGACGTGTAGTTGCCGTTGGGGCAGAGAGTCCAGTTTTTGCTGTCGTAGATGAGCAGTCCGGAGTTGTTGGCAAAGAGCATCCGCCCGTAGTTGTCCTGACAGATTGCCCAGTTTTGGGTGCCACCTTTATAAGCGGAGCGGGTGTAGTTTCTCACCAGCGGATAACTTGCCTCGAGGGTGACGGATGAAAACAACGTCACCAAAACGATAGCCAACCTGAGCAGATGGCTGCGGATTTTGATATTTTCGACAGAAATTTTCATATGCTGATTAAACACTTTTTTACTTGCTCAAAATTGGTGAAAATTTTGTTGTTGAGGACTATCGAAAAATATGTTATACAACATGTTTTTTGTAATCCATTGAAAATCAAGTGTTGAAATTTTTGAAATATACGCTTGTAGGGGTGATTGTTGTGTGATGTTGAGTTTTTTGTGAGTGATTTTTTTGTGATTATCCGTTAATAGACGATAATTTTGCATTGTCAAACCTGACAAAAAACGTATTTGTTTGACCTAACTTGATTACTCATTAAAATTTATACCAGTCTTATGAAGAAGCAAATTCTACTCTTTTGTTTTTTGTTCTTTGCGGCGATAGGCTTTGCAGAGAATGTAAACATTACGGGAGTCGTTACTTCGAGCGAGGACAACGAACCGCTTATCGGAGCGTCGGTCCAAGTGAAGGGTAATGCCACGCTCGGCGTAGCAACCGACTTCGACGGTCGCTATACCATATCGGTACCAGCCGGCTCTACTCTCCAGTATTCATTTGTCGGTTGCACAACCCAGGAAAAGAAAGTTTCCCAATCGGGCACAGTCAATGTGGTACTCGCAAGCGATTCACACATGCTCAACGAAGTCGTTGCCATCGGTTATGGCGTGATGAAGAAGAGCGACCTCACTGGTTCTGTTACAACAGTGTCGTCCGACAAGTTGACCAAGACTCCGGCATCCAACCTCGCCAACGCCCTCCAAGGCCAGGCAGCAGGTGTGACCATCAACAACAACAGCGGTCAGCCGGGTGCTGCTCCTGAGGTACGCATCCGCGGCGTCGGCACAGTCAACGGCGCATCACCTATATATGTAGTTGACGGTATCATCGTCGACGACATCTCCTTCCTTAGCCCTAACGACATTGAGTCGACTGAAATCCTCAAGGATGCATCGGCAACAGCCATCTACGGTTCGCGCGGTGCCAACGGTGTAATCATCGTGACCACAAGAAGCGGCGCTAAGGACGAAAAAACCCGCGTAACTCTCGACGCCTATGTAGGTGTGCAGAAACGCTGGCGCAAACTCGACGTGATGAACGCCAAGGATTTCGCCGACACCCGCATCGCCATCAACGGCACAGGCTCGGAGAAGAAATACTACGCTGCCAACGGCTTCAACAAATGGCTGTCGGCATTCTGCCTCGGCACATCGAAATACTATCCAACAGTATATGATGCAGAAAAGAACCCAACAGGCTTCGACTACTCCGCAGTCGACACTGACTGGCAGGACGAAGTGTTCCGCAATGCATTGATCCAAAACTACCACCTATCAATCGACGGCGGCAGCAAGAAGACCACCTACTCGCTCAGCGGCAGCTGGTACTCGCAGGAAGGTACAATCATCGGTTCAAAATATCAGCGCTTCACCGTACGTCTCAACACATCGCACGAGGTGAAGAAATGGTTGAAGGTGGGCGAGAACGTATCGTTCATGGCATCGACCGCGCGCAACGCGATGAACAACTCTGAGAGCGCCGGCGCATCAGTGCTTTCGGCAGCCCTCGCAATGGCACCATGGGACCCTGTACGCTATCCGGCAGGATCGGTCAACCGTCAGGGCACCGACATCAGTGGCAACATCGCTGCAGGTTCTAACTTCAAGAACGTGACCAACCCTATCTCAATGGTAGAGATGAGCCACCCGAAGGACCGCTACGAGCGTTTCGTTGGTAACGTGTTTGCAGAAATCAACCCTATCGAGGGTCTCACATTCCGCTCGACCTACAGTTTCGACTACAACATCGCAACAAGCAAGACGTTTAAGGAAAAATACGAATGGTCGTCGTACGACAAGTCGGACAAGAACTTCCTCAGTTCAAGCATCGGCCGCTACTACAACTGGACTGTCGACAATATCCTCACCTACGCCCGCACAATCGGCAAGCACGATTTCTCGGCAATGGTAGGCCAGACAGTTGAGGAGTACAACTACTACAGCATCGGCAGTTCAGGTGCGTCTATCCTTAACCCGGTAGAGAAAAACTGGTATCTGTCGCAGGTAACCGACGACTTCGGCCGTCCATCCGACTCAATCAGCCGTAACCGCCGCGTCTCAATGCTCGGACGTTTGCACTACAGCTACGACAACCGCTACCTCATCACCTTCAACTTCCGCGCCGACGGTTCAAGCAAGTTCCCTGACAATCCATGGGGCTACTTCCCATCAACTGCATTGGCATGGAAACTCAGCGAGGAAAGTTTCATGAAGGACTTCCACAACCTCGACCTCTTGAAGATCCGCGCAGGCTGGGGTCGTGTAGGTAACGACAACATCAGCAACGACGCGTTCACACTGACAATGTTCAACTCAGGTCCTACATTCGTAGACTACGTCTTCGGCAAGGATCAGCAACTCGCCAACGGCGCTACAGTGCTCACATGGGTCAACAACGGCGGCCACTGGGAAAATACAGAGCAATGGAGTGCAGGTGTTGACTTCGGCTTGTGGAGAAACAAACTCACAGGATCTGTCGACTTCTTCGTCCGCAACACCAAGGATATGCTTATGGACGTGACTGCTCCTGCTCACGTGGGTAACCGCTACGCAGCGAAGAGCAACGTCGGCACCGTACGCAACCGCGGTATTGAAATCACTCTCGAGCACCGCAACCAGATTGGCGACTTCGGCTACTCTATCGGCGGTAACGTTTCGTTCATCGACAACGAACTCACTGGCCTTAACGGCGGCTCGACAATCTATAGCGGCTACAGCAACGTAATGGTTGTTGACCAGGGCTATCCATTGTACTACTTCTGGGGCTACCAGTATGAAGGCATCTACAAGACCGACGAAGAGGTGCTCAGCTACCTCACCGGCTACGACGCCCTCTCTACTCCGTTCCACGCAGGCGACGCCAAATATAAGGACGTCAACGGCGACGGCAAGATCGACGACAACGACCGTACGAAACTCGGCTCATCAATTCCTTGGCTCAACTACGGTTTGAACATCGGCGCAAACTGGAAGAACTTCGACGTGCAACTCTTCTTCCAAGGCGTTGCAGGCAACAAGATCTACAACCAACTCCGCCACCGCTTGGAGGGTACAGGCACAAACTCAGTGCTCAGCCCAGTGATGGTCAACGCATGGATGCAGCACACCGACGAGACTACAGGCGAGAAGTACTACGACGGTACAATTCCTAACCCAAAGAACTCGGTCAACTACTACGTGTCTGACCGCTTCCTTGAGAACGGCTCATACTTCCGCTTGAAGAACATGCAGATCGGCTACACCATCCCGACCAACGCAATCCACAAGATCGGTCTTGAAAGTTGCCGCGTCTATCTGCAGGGCAGCAACCTCTTTACCGCAACCAAATACACCGGCTACGACCCAGAAGTGGGCGGCGGTATCGACTACGGTAACTACCCACAGTCACGTTCGTTTATCTTCGGTGCAAGCATTTCTTTCTAACATAAAGTCAAATTGAAAACTACAATGAAAGCAAACAACATATTGAAAGTAGTCGGTTGCGCATCGCTCCTTCTCTCAGCCACTTCGTGCAACGATTGGCTTAAGGAAGAGACCCCTGGCAAGACAACCCTCGACGACTTCTTCATCTCCGGCGAAACTGCCATCCAGTCGGTCAATGCAGCCTACACTCCATTGGCTTGGGAATACAACAGTACTTATTTCTCGGAATGGTTTATCGGCGACATCGCTTCCGACGATGCCCTCAAGGGCGGTCAGAACACATCGGATATGGCCGACGCCTACGACATTGAGAACTTCAAGACCAATGCCAACAACACCCTGCTCCGCGACTTCTACCGCGCGCAGTATCAGGGCATCCAGCGCTGCAACCTCGCTCTCCAGCAAGTGCCTATGGTCTCTCCCGACGAGAGCGTGACCGAATCGCGCCAGAACTGCCTTCTCGGCGA
>CAVAOU010000037.1:0-10982 GCA_963590085.1 Senegalimassilia sp.
ATGTAGTTGGCATAGGCAGGCTCCGGCACGATAATCTCGTCGCCCGGGTTGAGGCAACTGAGGAAGGCAAACAGCACAGCCTCCGAGCCTCCGGAAGTGACGATGATGTCGTCGGCGTGCAACTTAATCTGATAGCGGTCATAGTAGCCCACGAGCGCCTCGCGCAGAGAGCGGTAGCCCTGCGAAGGGCTGTATTCGAGCGTTTGGCGGTCGACGGTCTTGAGCACGTCGAGAGCCTTCTGCGGCGTGGGCAGGTCAGGCTGGCCGATGTTGAGTCGGTAGATCTTCATTCCGCGGTCCTCGGCGCGGTAGGCCAAAGGAGCCAGTTTGCGGATAGGCGATTCGGGCATCTCGATGCCCCGCTGGGATATCTGAAGGGATGGATTCATTCTGTCTTGTATTCTTAATCTAATAGTGGTCTGCAAAAGCAAATACAAAGTTAGTTAATTAAATTGAGTCGCTCAAACAACAAACTTTAAATAAAATTTTGTTGTATGAAAAGTGCAAACGTAGTAACTTTGCAACGGAATAAAGAAATATTTCTGCAACAAATTATTCTTTAATATATTAATATTATGGTCAATTTCAAAGATCTTGGTCTCGTGAACACTCGCGAGATGTTTGCCAAGGCAATCAAAGGAGGTTATGCAATCCCAGCATTCAACTTCAACAACATGGAGCAGCTTCAAGCAATCATCCAAGCAGCTGCTGAAACAAAATCACCGGTAATCCTTCAAGTGTCGAAAGGTGCGCGCAACTACGCAAACCAGACTCTTCTCCGCTACATGGCAGAAGGCGCCGTTGAATATGCAAAGGAACTTGGTTGGGAGCATCCACAAATCGTGCTTCACCTCGACCACGGCGACAGCTTCGAACTTTGCAAGTCGTGTGTAGACTTCGGTTTCTCATCAGTGATGATCGACGGTTCACACCTTCCTTACGAGGAGAACGTTGCATTGACTAAGAAAGTGGTTGAATACGCTCACCAGTTTGACGTAACAGTTGAAGGTGAACTCGGTGTATTGGCAGGCGTTGAGGATGAGGTTTCTTCTGACCACCACACATACACAGACCCAGAAGAGGTTATCGACTTTGCTACTCGCACAGGTTGTGACTCTTTGGCAATTTCAATCGGTACATCTCACGGTGCTTACAAGTTCACTCCAGAGCAGTGCCACATCGACGAGAAGACAGGCCGCATGGTTCCTCCTCCATTGGCATTCGACGTGCTCGATGCAGTTATGGAGAAACTTCCTGGATTCCCAATCGTGCTCCACGGCTCATCTTCAGTACCACAAGAAGAAGTTGACACAATCAACAAGTTTGGCGGTGCATTGAAGGCAGCCATCGGTATTCCAGAAGAGGAACTCCGCAAAGCAGCTAAGTCGGCAGTTTGCAAAATCAACATCGACTCTGACAGCCGTCTTGCAATGACAGCAGCTATCCGTCAAGTGTTTGCAGAGAAGCCAGCTGAGTTCGACCCACGCAAGTACCTCGGCCCGGCTCGCGACAACATGAAGAAGCTCTACATGCACAAGATCAAATACGTGCTCGGCAGCGAAGGTAAGGCTGAATAATCCTACTGCGTAGAAAGATATATTCCCTCTATTTAATCCCGGCAGGCTCCGCCCGCCGGGATTTTTTTGTTGCCTGCTGTTTATACCCAGACTCGGAGGATTGCTTAAAAAAGCAAAATTTATAACCATTTTGCTTGCTTGTTACAATAGGAAGTAGTACTTTTATCCAATCGAATGGATAGAATTGATGTGATTATATCCAACTGATTGGATAAAACGATGGGTAAATTGTCCAACTGATTGGATAAAACCAGTATTTTTGCAGTTGGCAAAGAATAAAAGTGACAGAAGATGGATAAATTATTGCTTGAGAAAATAATGCTCGAAAACCAAAGGGAAGTAGAGGAGCATCAGGTCGTACCCCGCAACGTTTCGTTCGACGGGTTTGACCGTTATGTATTGGTAGGCATTAGAAGGTCTGGCAAATCTTACTTGCTCTACCAACAGATGCAGAGACTCCTGTCGGAAGGTCACGACTGGAGCGAAATGCTCTATCTCAATTTTGAGGACGAACGACTGGACGGGTTCACTGCCATGGACTT
This sequence comes from Senegalimassilia sp., assembly GCA_963590085.1. Taxonomy (GTDB): domain Bacteria; phylum Bacteroidota; class Bacteroidia; order Bacteroidales; family Muribaculaceae; genus Limisoma. Next base: position 2,120 of record CAVAOU010000037.1, read on the forward strand.
TAACCTGATTCTCGAAGCCCATTTCGAGATTTATGCCAAGCGACCCATGCTTTTCCTCGACGAGATACAGAACATAGCCGGATGGGAAAAGTTTGCACGCCGTTTGGCAGACAGCAAGTATAAGGTTTTTATCACTGGAAGTAATGCGAAGATGCTTAGTTCCGACATTCAGACCACCTTGGGCGGCAGATACCTTCCCATTCAGGTTTATCCCTACAGTTTTGGGGAGTTTCTCGATGTGCATGGGGTGCAGCACGACAAGTTGTCGCTGATGACCACGGAGGGAAAAGCGATGGTGATGAACCGTTTGAAAGATTATTTCCATCATGGAGGCTTTCCCGAGGGAGCGTTGATGAAGTCCAAGAGAGACTATTTGCTCAGTGTTTACCAGAAGATATACTTGGGTGACATCGTTGCCCGGAACGGCATTTCCAACGTCTTCGGCCTGAAAGTGATGATCAAGAAAATTGCGGAGAGCATCCGTCAGCCTATCTCGTTCAACCGCATTGCCAACATCATCTCTACTACAGGTACCAAACTGAGCACCACGTCTGCCATAAAGTATATGGAGTTTATGGAGGCCTCATGGCTTATCAGCAAGGTGACCAACATCGCCTCCAAACTGGCGGACAAGGAGAGCAATGCCAAATACTATTTCACCGACAACGGCATACTCGACTTGTTTCTGATGGATGCTGACACGGCCCTTTTGGAGAACCTCGTCGCCATCAACCTGATAAGGAGATTTGGCAGAGACGATGCGGTGTTTTTCTACAACCAAGGGGTAGAAGTGGATTTCTACATTCCAGAAACGGAGACAGCCATCCAAGTGTCTTTTTCCATTAGTGACGAGGATACCCGACGGAGAGAGGTAAAGGCATTGGAAGTCTTGCCTAAGGTGTTGCCCTGTAAGCATCGCTGCATCATCACCTACGACGAGACTGACGAATGGCAACTTTCCAGCATGGGCATCGAGGTTATGCCGGTGTGGAAATGGTTGCTGGAATGATTCCGCTCTCGGTTTCTCGTAATTTTGGATAAATAGGTCAAACTTTGTAATTTTGCAGGCGAAAAGAAAAGATTGTTAGTCGCTCGTATTTCCCTATGACAAAAAATAATCCGCACATACTTGGCACTGCGCCGATAGGTAAACTCCTTGTGCAGTATTCTTTGCCGTCGATTATCGGCATGACGCTGACCTCGCTCTACAACATTATCGACAGTATCTTTATCGGTCATGGCGTAGGCCCGATGGCTATCTCCGGACTTGCCATCACGTTTCCGCTGATGAACCTGCTGATAGCGTTCTGTACGCTGGTGGGCGTTGGCGGTGCCACGATTTCGTCTATCCGTCTCGGTCAGCGCGACCACAAGGGCGCGGAGGAGATTCTCGGCAATGTGGCTATCCTGTGCCTCATCAATGCCTTCATCTACGGAGGCATCACGGTGCTGTTTCTCGACGAGATACTCCGCTTCTTCGGCGCGAGCGACGCCACTCTGCCTTATGCGCGCGACTTCATGCAGGTGATTCTGCTCGGCACGCCGGTGTCGTATATGATGATTGGCCTGAACAACGTGATGCGTGCCACTGGCTACCCCAAGAAAGCGATGCTCTCGTCGATGCTTTCCGTGGGCTGCAACATAGTGTTGGCACCGATATTCATCTTCGTCCTCGGCTGGGGCATCCGCGGCGCGGCACTTGCCACACTGCTGTCGCAGGCGGTGGCGCTGGTGTGGGTGCTGCACCATTTCCTTGACAAGAACACCTACGTGCGCCTGCACCGCTCAACGCTTAAACTGCGCAAGCGCATCGTCAAGCAGATTTTCAGCATCGGCATGTCGCCGTTTATCATGAACATCTGCGCCTGCTGCATAGTGATTTTCATCAATCACCAGTTGCTCACCTACGGCAACGACTACAGCGTGGGCGCCTTCGGCATTGTGAACCGCGTGCAACTGCTGTTTGTGATGATTGTGATGGGCATTGCCCAGGGCATGCAGCCGATTACTGGCTACAACTTCGGCGCCGGACACATCGACCGCGCGCGCCGCAGCGTGATGCTCGGCGTGGTTGCCGGCTGCACGATGACCACCATCGGATTCGTCTTCGGCGTGTTCTCACCGAAGTTGCTCGTTGGCCTCTTCACCGACAGCGACCTACTTATCCAGCAAGCCTCCAAAGCCCTGCGTATCAGCACCCTTGCGTTCCCGATTGTGGGCGCGCAGATAATCATCTGCCAGTTCTTCCAGTCGATAGGCAAGGCCGCCATAGCCATCTTCCTGTCGCTGTCGCGCCAGTTGGTGTTCCTGCTGCCGGGACTCGTGCTGCTGCCGTTGTGGCTCGATGTTGATGGTGTGTGGGCAAGTATGCCAGTGAGCGACTGCCTCGCCACAGCCATCGCCGTGGCAATGTTCATTTACCAGGTGGGCAAGTTCCGCCGCCAATACGGAAATTAATCAAGATGGAAGGCAAGAGCGTAGGCGAGATAATCCGGTTTGCCATAGTGGGCACGAGCAATTTCGTGATCATCATGTTTGTGGCGTGGCTCCTGGCGGAGCACGTAGGCATCAATTTCTATGCCGCCAACTGCGTGGCGTATGTGATAGCCTTCGTCAACAATTTCTACTGGAACAGGGTGTGGGTATTTAAGTCGAGCAGCACCGCCGTGCGCCGGCAGTTCCTGCTGTTTCTCAGCGCCTATGCCGCGGCCTACCTTGTACAACTCGCCTCGGTGGCGCTGCTCAAGCAAGTGGTCGGGCTCGAGGAAAATCTCGCTAATTTCATCGGGCTTTTCCCCTTTGGTGCTACTAATTTCCTTCTGAACAAATTCCTTACATTTCAGAGATAAGACAAAAAGGAGCGCTACCCGCTGGGTGGCGCTCCTTTTTGTATGTTAGAACGGTGGGCGGCCGCCGGGAGGAGGTCCCATCGGGCGGCGGTTCTGGTCGCCGTTTTTGCTGTTGCTGTTCTTCGGCATGTCGGGCGGACGGTTGCCGTCGGGGCCGAAGCCATCGTAGTTGATGTCCTTTTCCGTTGTGCCTTTTCCCAGACGCGTGAAGCGGTAGGAGAACGAAAGCATGAAGTAGCGCGTCACGGTGTTGAACTGGCGGTCCTCGATGTAGTTTGCCGTCACGTTGCGCGACACGTTTTTCTTCTGCTGCAGCAGGTCGTAAGCCTTGATGGCGATTGTAGCCGACTTGTTTTTCAGGAACTCGTAGGACAGCGACGCGTTCCAGAGCCACTGGTTGTTGTCGTAGCCCGCCGAGTAGCCGCTGGAGGCGCTGTAGGTGATGTCAGAGCCTATGGAGAGTCCGAACGGAGTGTAGTAGTTGGCGTTGAACGATCCGCCGTAGGTGTGGATGTCGCGGTTGGCCGTCTGCAGACTGTTGCGCGTTTGCTGGAAATTGTAGTACGGGCGCAACTCCACGTCGACAATGTCGGTGCGGAAGGCGATGCTCGGCGTTTCGCTGAGCATCAGCGTACCGCTGCGGTTCTCCTCGCCGTTGTTGAAGCCCACGGTGCGCGAGTAGCGCGCAAAGAGGTTGTTGGTCCAGCGCCATCCGCGGTTGCCGATAGGCGAGGTGTACATCATCATACCGTCCGCGTTCCACACACCGTTGACGTTGTCGTAGGTTGAGGTCTGCTTACCCGTAGTGGCGTCGTAGACCGTCTTCGACACGATGCTGTTTTGCGTCACGTTGATGCTACCGAACGCCATGATGCTGCTCTGGCGCTGCTGGTTGAAGTTGTTGTAGCGGATAGACACGCGGTGGTTGAACGACGGCACCAGGTTAGGGTTACCAACCACGATGCGCGACGGGTTGCTCAAGTCGGGCACCGGCTGGAGTTGAGTCATCGAAGGCGACGAAGAGCGTCCGCGGTAGTCGATGGCAAGCGAGTTGGTTTTCGACACCGTGTAGCGGAAGCGCATATAAGGCGAGTAGTTCCACACCCAGCGCTCCGGGATGTCCTTCTCGCTGTTGATAAGATTCTTGCTGCGCATCATCGTAGGGTCGACTGAGAAGCCCACGTTGAGGCGGTATTTCTTGCGGTTCTGCTTGAACCCGATGCGCACCTGCTGGGTGAACTGGTCGTTGCGGAAACGGTTGCTTTGGTCCTCGTCGAGCACGCCGCTCTCCTCTGCCAGAGTGTTTGCCACAACGTGGTTGGTGACGATGCCGTAGTTGTCCTCAAGCAGTTGCACAGCCCGCGACGAGTCGTACTCGCGGTCCACGTTGTAGACCAACTTGTCGGCATTGTTGAAATAGTAGTTCATGCGGTAGGAGAACGTGAGGAAGCGGGCGTTCTTGATGTTGCCCAGCGGCTCCGTCCATGTGAGTCGCGCCCCGGCACGGCTCGTCCACTGATGGTTGTCGGTGTACTGGTCGCGCGTTTCGTCCTGGTCAGGCTGGAGGAAATACTGGTTTACGGAGTAGGTCGTTTCGTCCTCCTTCGTGTTGCTGTATTTGTAGGTCACCTGAGTGGAGAACGAGCGGCCCGGATGCGATCGGAACTTGTAGTTGTAGACCAACTCACCACCGATGTCGTAACTTGTGCCGCTGCTTGCCACTGTGTTCTGCGACTCGTTGACCTTGGTCTGCGCGGCGTCGCCGGCAATCAACTCGCTCGCCGACGTCTTGTTGCTCTTGTTTACGCTCACCATAAACGACGGGCGGAAATCCAGAGTGTTGAGCGAATCGACCTGCCACTGCAGGCGGAAATTGCCTGTAACGTTGTGCGTGCGGTCGAGCGCGTTGCTCCACGAATTTTCGTAACTTGTAGAGTCGGGAAACAGATATTGCTTGTTGCTGCTTTGCACGGTTTTCTGGCGGCTGTGGGAAATCATCACGTCGCCGCCCGCGCGGAATTTCTCCTCGTTGCCCACGTTGAAGTTGAAGCCAACGTTTTGCGCGTCGTTGACGCCGTCGGTGCCCCCGAAGCGGCTGAAGCGTCCGTTGCCAGGCATCGAGAACGACATCTCGTTGATGTTGTTGGCATCGGCGATAATCGAGAACTGGTTGTCGTTGACGAAGCGGTTTATCATCATGTTGCCGCTATAGCGGCCGTCGGTGCCGTAGCCGATGGTGGCGTTGCCAAACCATCCCTGCTTCATGCCCTTCTTCACCGTGAGGTTGATTACCGTCTCGTCCTCGCCGTCGTCCACACCCGTGAGGCGCGCAAGGTCGCTCTTGCGGTCAATCACCTGCAGTTTGTCGACCATGTCCACCGGGATGTTGCGCGACGCCACCTTCGCATCGTCGGAGAAGAACTCCTTGCCGTCGACGAGAATCTTAGTCACCTCCTTGCCTTGCGCCGTGATTTTGCCGTCGCTGCCCACTTCCACGCCCGGCAGGCGCTTCAGCAGATCCTCCACCACGGCGTTCGGCTGAGTCTTGTAGGAGTCGGCATTGTATTCCACCGTGTCCTGCATCACCTTCACCTCCGCGCGCACGGCCGTAACCTCAGCCTCGCGCAGCACAACGGTGTTTTCCTTCACGGCAATCTTGCCGAGGTCCACAGCCTCGCTGCCCACGCTGAACGGAACTTTTTTCGACTCGTAGCCCACATAGGATATGCGAGCCACATACTTGCCGCGCGCCACGCCCGCGATGCGGAAGCGGCCGTCGGTGTCGCTCACAGTGCCTTTCACCAGGCTGCTGTCGCGCGCCGACAGGAGTTGCACGGTGGCGCTGATTAGCGGCGACTGGTCGGCGCTGTCCACGAGGATGCCCTTCACGTCGGCAGCCATCGTCGTGAGCGAGTATATCAGGGATAGAAACAGAGTCAATGTAAGGATTTTGCTTCTCATACGATTTTCAATTAGGTAAACAAATGTAGTTAAATGTGCTCAAATTTCAATTTCGGAATAGACAAAGTTGTTAAATGTGCGTATCTTTGTGACACTTTTAATTTTTATTTAGAAATTTTGGAATGAAGGAATTCATAAAAATCCTGCGGCGCTTTGTTCCGCCCTACAAGAAATATCTGTTCCTCAATATTTTCTTCAACATTCTGGCAGCCGTGCTCACGCTGTTCTCCTTTGCGCTCATCATCCCGATTCTCGAGATGCTGTTTATGGGCGACAAGGGCGTGGTGTACCACTTCATGGACTGGGGCTCGGGCTCGCTGAAGGATGTGGCTATCAACAACTTCTACTATTCGGCATACTACTGCAAGACCCAACTCGGCCCGTCGCTCACGCTGATGCTCCTCGCCGTGGCGCTTGTGATTATGACCGGCTTCAAGACCGGCGCCACCTATCTCAGCCTCTACTATCTCATTCCCATACGGTCGGGCATTGTGCGCGACATCCGCAACTTTGTCTACGACAAGATTCTCACCCTGCCAATAGGCTTCTTCTCGAGCGAGCGGAAGGGCGACGTGATGGCCCGCATGTCGGGCGACGTGGCTGAGGTGGAAAACTCCATCATGGCTTCGCTCGACATGATGTTTAAGAACCCCATAATGATTGTGGTGTGCCTCGGCATGATGATCACCATCAGTTGGCAACTCACAGTGTTTGTGTTCGTGCTTCTGCCTATAGCCGGCCTCGTGATGGGCCGCATAGGCAAGCGATTGAAGCGCACGTCGCTCGTGGGTCAGCAGCAGTGGGGCACCCTGATGGCAACCATCGAGGAGACCCTCGGCGGACTGCGCATCGTCAAGGCGTTCAACGCCGAGCACAAGATGAGCCAGCGCTTCCACGGCGAGAACCAGCAGTTCTACAACACGTCGAACCGCATCAACCGCCGCCAGTCGCTTGCCCACCCGATGAGCGAGTTTCTCGGCACGCTGACCATAGCCATAGTGCTCTGGTTTGGCGGCACGCTCATCCTCTCGGGCAACAACATCATCGACGCCCCGACGTTTATCTACTATATGGTGATTTTTTACAGCATCATCAACCCAGCCAAGGACCTGTCGAAGGCTGTCTACTCCGTGCAGAAGGGATTGGCGTCGATGGAGCGTATCGACAAAATCCTCAGCGCCGACAACCCAATTAAGGACCCTGCGCAGCCTAAGGCTCTACCCGAAAGCAACTACGACATTGCCTACGACAACGTTAGTTTTCGCTACGGTCAGGACTGGATAATCAAGGACGTGAGCCTCACCATCCCTTATGGCAAGACGGTGGCGCTCGTGGGCCAGTCGGGTAGCGGCAAGTCGACCCTTGCCGACCTGTTGCCGCGGTTCTATGACGTGCAGCAGGGCGAAATTACCATCGGCGGCACAAACATCCGCGAGTTCCGCGTCAAGGACCTCCGCGCGCTGATGGGCAACGTCAACCAGGAGGCAATCCTCTTCAACGACAGTTTCTACAACAACATAACCTTCGGTGTGGACAACGCCACACGCGAGCAGGTGGAAGAGGCGGCGCGCATAGCCAACGCCCACGACTTCATCATGGAAACCGAGCAGGGCTACGACACCAACATCGGCGACCGCGGCTGCCGCCTGTCTGGCGGCCAGCGCCAGCGCATCAGCATTGCCCGCGCCATCCTCAAGAATCCGCCCATCCTCATCCTCGACGAGGCAACGTCGGCCCTCGATACTGAGAGCGAACGCCTTGTGCAGGAAGCGCTCGACCGACTGATGAAGAACCGCACCACGCTGGTCATCGCCCACCGGTTGTCGACCATCCGCAATGCCGATCAGATTTGCGTGATGAACGAAGGCAAGATTGTGGAGCGCGGCACCCACGACGAACTCATCGCGCTCAACCGCTACTACAAGAAACTCGTAGACATGCAGAAATTCTGATTATGAAACACCGCATCGCCATCCTCGCTTCGGGTGCCGGCTCCAATGCCGAAAACCTTGCCCGGCATTTCCACATGTCGGACGTGGCAGAGGTGGCTTTGCTCCTGACCGACCGCGACGCCGCGGTGACCGAGCGTCTGCGCCCCTATGGCATGCCCTCGCGGCTCATCCCCCGCAAGGAGTGGCGCGACAACCCGCAGGCGGTTGTCGACGCACTGACGGAAGCGCGGATAGACTTCATCGTGCTGGCAGGATTTCTCACTGTGGTGCCTACCGAGGTGATAGAGCGCTATCACGGCAGAATAGTCAACGTGCACCCCTCGCTGCTGCCAAAGTATGGCGGCAAAGGGATGTGGGGCATGAATGTGCACCGCGCCGTCATCGCCAACGGCGAGGAGGAGAGCGGAATAACAGTGCATCTCGTTGACAGCGGTGTAGATACCGGAAAAACCATAGCGCAGTTCCGTTGCCCGATAGAGCCCGGCACAACGCCCGAGGCTCTCGCTCAAAAAATCCACGAACTCGAACAGCGCAATCTCCCCAAGGTGGTGGAAAAGTGTATACTCCAATTAATTTGACAAGGAAGGACAGTGCATAAAAAACGGAGCCACAGTTTCTCACGAAACCATGACTCCTCCTAAACACTATCACCTATGTTCAAATATTGTTTGTATTCCTGACGTCGTTATGCTGAATATGCTTTCAAAAACGCTTCAGCCTTTTCGTTGTAGATATATTCGATGCCGGTGAGCGGACGGTCGCCGAAGGTGGCGTACTGCAGCACCTGGATGGCGGCAAACTGCTTGTCGGCAGTGTAGTAGCAGTCGAGGTGCACCTTGCTGATGTCGCTGGTGCGGAAGTCGGCTATCGAAGTGTTGTCCTCAAGAAGTTTGCGCAGTTGCGGCATCTGGTCGATGGCGTAGTCGCGGGTGGTGCGGCGCACGGCGCTGCCAGTAGGGGTGTAGACCCAGTGGCGCAGGTTGAAGAGCAGCAGAATAAGGCCGACGGCAGTCACAGCCCAGCCGCAGAACAGGCGGAGCATGTTGAGGTTCGACTTTGGGTCGGCTGTTGAGAGCAGGCAAGATATTGCCAGTCCGGCAA
>CAVAOU010000038.1:0-10611 GCA_963590085.1 Senegalimassilia sp.
GGGAGATAAGAGTCGCGGCCCATGCGGAAGCCCTGAACGTTTGAAACCTTGCCGTCGCCGTCGTAGGTGAACGGAGCATAGTTGGCAGCGGAAGTCAGAGGGTGAGTTTCGTTGTACTTATAGAATACGCTGATTTTGCCCTTGTCCTGATTGAAGAGATGAGTGATGCCGGCTGTGTAGAACTGTGAGCGGTCGATGTAGTTGGTGAACTTGAGGTCGAAACTTCCTGGGTCGAAGTTTTGGTAAGCGCTGAGAGTAAAGTAGGTTTTCTTAGCAAGTTTGCCCGACAGGTTGATGTCGAAATTCTGCGAGAGGAAAGAGTTGAGTTGGTACTTTACTTTAGCCTTGAACTTCTCGCCGCCGCGTTCCATCTTGGAGTCAACGCCGTAGCCGATTTCGCCGAAGCGGATGGCTGTGGTGGAGATGTTCTGCAAGCCCTGGCTCGACAGCAATTGCTCACCGCGCCAGTGGTTGCTGGTGGTGTTTGGCCAATAATAGTAAACAGCGGGAAGACCGTCGACAGAGACTGCTGTATAGGTCATAGGCAAACCGATTTCCACCTGGCGGGGCTCAGTCGCGTCCTTCGCGTTGAGCATCACACCGTGGTCGTTGCCCTGAGTTTTGGTTGTGTCCACTACTTGTTTGTAGGAAGCGTCACCTTTTTTCTGGTTTGTCTTGCCGCCAGCGTATGCCGAAGTAGCAGCCGTCGCCAACAAGATAGACGATAAAATGTAAACTTTTCTTTTCATTTTTCGAGAGTTATTAGTTAGGTAGTAATAATGATTGTCTTATGAAAGGTTTCGATTTTTAAATCGTTGGCTCAAAAGTAGTATGATGAACAACCATTGTAAAGGAATATACCGTATATAGACTCTCTAAAATTTTCTATTGATTGATTATTAGTTACTTACAAATTTTTAGCACACACCGAAATATACCACTATTTTTCGCTGATTTCGGCGCTGATTTCCGATTTCAGGCGTCGGTAGAACTCCTCTTTCTCGTAGAGCGAGGCATTCAGCACGCGAGTTTTGTAACTCTTGATGGTGTTGACCGAATAGTTGAGCGAGCGCGCCAGATCCTCGTTCTTGGTGATGCCGAGACGGATTAGGGCGAAGATGCGCATCTCGGCAGAGAAACGTTCGCCCGCCTTCGGCTGAATCTGGCAATCGGGGCGCAGGAGCGCATTGAAACTGTCGCTGAAATTTGGGAACATCAGTTGCAGGATGTTGTCCAACTGATAGAACGAGTCGAAGGCGTCGCCCTTCTGCGCGTCAAACACATTGCGGATTCCGTCGTAGTCGCGGATGGTGAGGCGCCTCAGCACCTCCTTGCGAAGTTTCTCTATAGCCAACTGGTGGTTTGCGCTGCTCACAATCAGTTGTCCGAGCACCACCTCCTTGATGTGCCCCGCCTCGAGGAGTTCCTTGTTGATGTTGGCAATCATGGTGTTTTTCTCGCTGAGGTTCTGCATCTGCGATTCGATGAGCGACTTCTGCCGGTGAAGAGCCTTGCGCTGCTTCATTATCACCACAGCCACCACAATCAGCAGCACCACGACGATGCTCAGGAACACCAAACCGGTGATGAGCCACATTTTCTGCTTCTGGATGGTCTGGTTAAGATCCACGCCGATGTGAGGATAACTGCAGGCAATCTCCGAATAGCGGTATTTGGAATGATACTGATAGGCATTGTTCATAGCCACATTGATGAGCATAAACGAGCGCGAGATGTCGCCAGTGATGTAAGCCACCTCCGCAATCTTCCGCGCTGCAGCATATTCGTGCGAGCCGCGCTTAATCTCAAGGATTGCCGACTGGCTGATGAACTCAGCCGCCTTTGCGTAGTCGCGCATGCCCATATAGTTGTAGCCAAGGTTGCCAACGGCATAGGCATAATAGTCGCACGCCGGCGAGAGTTTGCTCAATAGCAGTTTGCTCTGCTCCACCGCCTCCTGATACTTCGTTTCGTGGAAATACATCTTCACGAGCATATCGTTGAGCAGATAGGAGTCGGCAGGGACAATCTGCGCCAGTTCGTCGTAGAGGCGCTCCATGTTTTCGAGATAGGTGTCCTTCGGAAAGAAACGGTAGGGCGTATAGAATCCGTTTTCAAACTCAAGGTTGAAAGCCGCCACAATATAGTTTATCCGCACTGCCTTGGAACAATTTTCAGGCACTACGTTCGACAGGGCCGATGCCCCTTCGCGGAAGTATCCGCTGTTGGTGCACGATATAGCCTTGTTGATGTAGGCTTGCGCCAGATAGTCGTAGGCGCACTGCTTCTGCGAGCCAGCCGACGGCTTGATATTCGTCGATGCCTGCATCTGCAACGCAATGTCTTCGCAATGCTGTGCGCATTGGTAGGCATATTCGAAGTCGACCAAATATTGCAGGTCGAATAATTTTTCCCAGAGTTCGTATTGCTTGATTGGCGAGCGTGCAACGTTGATTTGCCGTTTGAGTTCGGCAATCTTTTTGTTCAGTTCGGCATTGTATTTGGCAGTGTCGGCAAGTGCGTTGCACACATTGGTGACATACGGTTCAACCTCGCCGCGCACCTCGTTGACATACGCCGATCCTTTGGCATCAAATTCCGCCTTCATCTGCCTCACGGGCATACGGCTGATTGTTCCCGCCATATTTACGTCCTGAGAAAAAGCCGGCAAAGCACAGCAGACCAGACCGACAACAGCAGTCAGAGCCACGAGATATTTACGAATTCTCACCATAGTTTTTCATTCTTATCGGTTTTACGAATATAGGTAAATTTTAAAGGAGCACAATCGTAAGATTTCTCTTACAAAACGTTACACTAATTTAGATAATGTTAGGTTTTGCAAATTTAATTATTTTTCCCGACAAAAAAAATTGCCGCCAAACGGCATTAGCCACCCAGCGACAATCAATTTATTTTGCAAAAATTACATTCTATTCTGCTTGACAATTTCCTCCAATTCGGGCATCCAATGGGTGTTCGACTTGCAGCAGAGGACGTTAATGCCCAATTTCTTTGCCGCATCGCAATTGGTTTGGCTGTCGTCGACAAAAAGGCATTCCTCCGCAAGCATGCCGTCTCGCTTAAGGGCATCTAGAAAAATCCGGTCAGCGGGCTTGCAACATTTCATCTCATAACTGCAAAAGAAGGAGTCGAAGAAATCGGTTATCGGCCTACCTTCTTTTGAGAAACAGTTGCTTCTGGTGAAAGCCATGATGAAAGGATTAGTGTTGCTCAACAGGCAAAGACGGAAATCCTTACGCAATGCCTCCAGGTTGCGGAGCCTCTCTTCAGGCACACCGTCGAAAAATCCCAGCCAGCAATATTGGGCATCGTCCCACGACACGGTTCGCCCGACAACGTCCGACATCCGTCGGCAGAATTCCTGGTCATCAATATCACCAGTCTCAAGGTCGAGGAAGAAATCCTTCTGCCCGTATTTGCCCATGTAGTAATCGGTGTCGATTCCAGCCTCCCGAAAACGGCGGAATGCCTCTTCGGTATTCTGATTGAACACCACTCCGCCCATATCAAAAAGAAGATTCTTTATCATATATCAGTTCTTGAGAATCCGTCTACCACAATGCGATTTTTCCAGCAATACCCAAATCAAGAGTTGCAGTTGTAATGCCCAATGCCTGGAACACTCTGCTCATTGTGGGCAATGTTATAATACTTGTACCTTTCTCTAACTTCGAAATTTGCGCACGTTGCACTCCGATGCGTTCACCCAATTCTTCTTGCGTAAGATTTTGGGCCAACCGAGCCTTGCGTATGGCCTCGCCGACAATATATGCATTCACGTCTTCCTTGAGTTGTGCTTCCATAGCCTCACGCTCTGGAGTTCCTCTTTTACCCCAAAGTTTATCCTTCATATTATCAGCCGGTATCAATTTCATCTGAGCCATAATACTATTTCTTTTTATTGTTAAAGTACTCTTTTCTTATCTCTTCTGCTTTGGCAATTTCCTTTAATGGCGTCTTGTTAGTTTTCTTTATTATACCGTGAGTAGCAATAACTAACGTTTCTTGCTCTGTGTCCCAAAAAGAGAAAAGTCTATAGCAAATACCATTATATAGAGTTCGAAATTCCCATATATCTGTATTTTCGAGTTTCTTAAAGATGTCAACTTTCATAATTCCCTCCTCGACCTTAAAGATATTATAGTAAATCTTCTGCTGGGCCTTGAATGGTTGCGCATCCAAAAAAGTTTGCGCTTCTTCTGTCAACACTACTTTTACTTTGTTGATGCTCATTAATCAGTTTTATGATGCAAAGATAGCACTTTCGTTTCCAAGAAACGATACAAATGCAATATTTTGTCTATTATACCCTATTTTTCTATCTCTTTTCACAGATTCTTCAGGCGGGAGATGCGGTCGAGGGGGTCTTCGGCGCCGAAGACGTAGTTGCCTGCCACGAGGATGTCGGCACCAGCCTCCTTGAGCAGTTTGCCCGTCTCTTCATTGACTCCGCCGTCAACCTCAATCAAGGCATGCGCGCCGCGCAGGGAGATGAGGTCGCGCAGTTCGCGCACCTTCTTCACCGAGTTCTGGATGAATTTCTGACCGCCGAATCCAGGATTGACCGACATGATGAGCGCCAGGTCGATGTCCTCGATAATGTCGGCGAGCATAGCAACGGGAGTGGCGGGGTTGATTGTCACACCGGCTTTCATCCCGGCTTCCTTGATTTGCTGCACCACCCGCGAGAGGTGGGTACAAGCCTCCAGATGCACGTTCATGTAAGTTGCGCCGAGGTCCTTCACCTCCTTGATGAACTTCTGCGGCTCAACGATCATCAGATGCACATCGAGCGGCTTGGTGCAGATGTTCTTCAAGTTTTTAAGCACAGGAAAACCGAACGAGATGTTTGGCACAAACACTCCGTCCATAATGTCGAGGTGGAGCAACTCCGCTTCGCTTTGGTTTATCATTTCCACGTCCTTCTGCAAATTGCAGAAATCGGCAGAAAGTAATGATGGTGATACAATCATAGTTCTTTTGACTTCTTTTTAAGCAAGTTGTAGGCAATGAATGCCACAATGACGGCAAGCACAGCATAGCCGGCATAAGAAAGATAAGAATTGTAGTGTTCAATCTGCTTCAGCAGGTCGTCGGGCTTCACGAATGTGGACAGCCACACGCCGAGGGCTGCAAGGACTGCATTCCAGATGCCAGCACCGAGAGCGGTGAACACGAGGAACTTGCCCAAGTTCATCCGCGCCAAGCCCGCAGGAATGCTAATCAACTGGCGGACAGCAGGAAGCAATCGACCAACGAATGTAGAGATGGCGCCGTGCTTGTCGAAATAAGCCTCCGCGTTTGCCACCTTCATCTCGTCGATAAGGCAGATGTGCCCCACCCTACTGTTGGCAAACCGATAGATTAGCGGGCGACCGAGCCACACCGACAGGCCATAGTTGACCAATGCGCCGATGATGGCGCCGACAGTGGCAAGCGCAACGATGCAATACACATCGATATGGCCATAGGACCATGCAAAATAGGCTGCCGGAGGAACGACAATCTCCGAAGGAAACGGAATGAACGAACTCTCAACCGCCATCAGAGCCACAACCAAAAGGTAGGCCGTCATAGGATCGCTGAGCATCCCGACAAACCAATTGTAGATTTCCAATACCATAAGAATTAAATATTTGTTGCAAAATTAACACTCCTGCTCTATATAATACCAATATTGCGGAACAATTCGGCATATTTCTCCGCTTTTTTCTCCACGGCAAGCGGATAGGCCCGCGACGACGACACCATGCGATAGTGACGATAGACCATGCCGCGATAGGTGAACTCCACGCTGCTGCCCGTGGCTGGCACCGATGTGCCAGTGAGCGAAGCAATGACCGTCGACGACTTCTCGCCGGCGGTAACGACCGTGCGGCACTGCGGCAGACGGTCGAGGAAAGCAAACAGGTCAATCGGCTCAACCACCTCGAGAAACTTGTCGGAGGCATTGTCCTTCTGCCTTATCACCTTCACCGCCGCGTCAAACATGGCTATGCCTTTCGCCTCGGCAAACTCCCTGATGGCAGCCTCGTCGTAGCCGCCCTCACGCAGAAAGTGAGTCTTGTCACCAAAGAAGATTATGCCCATGATGCGCCACATGTCGTTGGTGGGATTAGGGTAGTAGAAGCGCATCGACCAGCGCTTCTCGGGCGGAGGAAACGACCCGAGCATCAGCACCTTTGCCGCCTCAGGAAGGAATGGCTCAAACGGATGGCATTCAACGGCGCCCATTCTCGAGGAGTTTTCTGTAGGCCAACATCAACACAATGGCAAGCACAGCACTCGACACCGCAAGCCACGGCGACGAAGCGCCCACCTCCGATGCGTCGGCACTCACCATGCCCGCCTTCTGCAGCCAGGTGACCACCACAACCGAAGAGTTGTTGTAGGCGTGGGCAATGACCGGCACCCATAGCGAGCCGCTCCAAAGATAGGCGTAGCCGAAGATTGCGCCGAGCAGCATACGCGGCACGAAACCATAGAACTGGAAATGGAGTGCGCTGAACACAAACGCCGCAATCCACACCGCCAGATGTCGGTTGCGCATGCCCTCCTTAAACACCCTCTGCAGTGCTCCGCGGAAGAAAGTTTCCTCGCCGAGCCCCGTGACGATGCCCACGGTGGCAACCGTGGCAAGCAGCCCCCAGACCGACGTAGAACTCATCAGCGCATCGGTGGTCCGCTGCGCCGCCTCCTCCTGCATACGCATCCAGTCTTCAAGCGGCTTGAGCGAGGCTGGCAGCGTCATCGACGCATTCCATTCCACCGTCCAGTTAAGCGCCGGAGTGGCCGCAACAAGAATCACGATTATTCCCAAAGCCGCCAGCAAGGACGGCGCTTTCGACAAGCCCAGAAACCGCATCGGCCGACCTGCCAAAAGCAGTCCGAGCATCACCGCCGGAAGGATAAACACAAACAAGTCCTGCACCACAGTGCCAATCCACAGAGCCGCCACCTTGTCGAGACCCTGTATGGCATTCAGCAGCGACACCGACAGCGCCACGACAAACAGTCCGAGCACCAAGCCTGAGGCCAGAATGGCAAGCGACTTTCCAACGGGGAAATCCGTTGATATTCTGTTCTTAAACATAGTCCTTCTATTCAATCATTTTCAAAAATTCATCTTCGCCGATAATCGGAATGCCGAGCGACTTTGCCTTCTCCAACTTCGCAGGACCCATATTTGCGCCAGCAAACACAAAATCAGTCTTCTTCGAAATCGACCCCGAGTTTTTGCCGCCGTTGCGCTCAATCATAGCCTTGTATTCATCGCGCGAATGATGCTCAAACACGCCGCTAATCACAATCGTCTTGCCGGCAAGGCGGTCCGACTTCGACTGCAGGGCATCAGCCGAGATGCGCATCTGCAAGCCCGCCTGGCGCAAGCGCTCCACGATGGCGACATTCTTCGGCTCATGGAAGAACGCCACCACACTTTCGGCAATCACCTGCCCAATCTCGTCGATGGCAGTCAACTGCTCCACCGTGGCAGCCATCAGGTCGTCGATTGAACCAAAGGCAAACGCAAGTTTCTTGGCAACCGTTTCGCCCACATTAGGAATCGACATTGCGAACACCACCCTCTCGAAAGGCACCTGCTTCGAAGCCTCGATGCCACGGAGTATGCGGCGCGCCGTAAGTTCGCCCACGCGCCCAACGACGGTGAGTTTGTCGTCGGTAAGGTCGTAGATGTCAGCCACATTCTTCACCAGCCCCACGACAAACAACTGTTCAGCCGTTTCCTCGCCGATGCCGTCGATGTTCATCATCCGACGGCCAACGAAGTGCTCAATGCGCCCGGTGATCTGCGGGCGGCAGCCGTCACGGTTTGGACACACCCAGGCAGCCTCGCCCTCGTTGCGCACCAGCGGGGTGCCGCACACCGGGCAAGCCTTCACAAACTCCAGAGGCTTGCTTCCCGCCTCCCGTCGCGAGAGTTCCACGCCCACGATTTTCGGTATGATTTCGCCACCCTTCTCCACATAGACATAATCGTTGTCGTGGATGTCGAGTTGGCGGATGATGTCCTCGTTGTGGAGCGACGCGCGCTTCACTATGGTGCCCGAAAGTAGCACCGGCTCAAGGTTTGCCACCGGCGTGATTGTGCCCAGACGGCCTGTTTCAAACGACACCGACTTCAGTTTCGTGAGTTCGCGCTCAGCCTGAAACTTGTAGGCAATAGCCCACCTCGGCGATTTGGCCGTAGAGCCAAGGAAGCGCTGTTGCTGAAGGTTGTTGACCTTGAACACCAGTCCGTCGGTAGCCACCTCCAGTTGCTTGCGCGCCTCCGCCCAGTGGTCGATAAACGCCTTCGCCTCGTCAATGTCGTGGAGCAACGCCGTAGCGTCGGACACCTTGAAGCCCCATTGGCGCAGAGCCTGCAGACTGTCGTAGTGGGTGGTGAACGGAAGGTTGTCGCCGAGCAGGAAATAGAAATAGGCATCCAGCCCACGGCGCGACACCTCCGCAGGGTTCAGAGTCTTCAGCGTGCCGGCTGCCGCATTACGAGGATTGGCAAGCAGCGGCTCCTCGTTGTACTCCCGTTCGCGATTGAGCGCGTCAAACGACTTCCACGGCATCACAATCTCGCCCCTCACCTCAAACTTGTCAGGCCAACCGCTGCCGGCCAACGTAAGAGGCACACTGCGGATGGTCTTCACGTTGGCGGTCACGTCGTCGCCGCGCACACCGTCACCGCGGGTCACGGCGCGCACCAGCCGTCCGTGCTCGTAGGTGATGGAAATCGACGTGCCGTCGAACTTCATCTCGCCCACCAGTTCGAGCGCGCCGCCGCCGAGTTGCTGCTTAGTGCGGCGCAGGAAGTCCTCCACCTCCTCAATCGAGTAGGTGTTTCCGAGTGACTGCATGGGTCGCTCGTGAGCCACCTGCTTGAAGCCCGGCGTAAGGTCGCTGCCCACCCGCTGCGATGGCGACAGTGGGTCGAAAAGTTCCTTGTGCTCAGCCTCGAGGTCCTGGAGGCGACGCATCATGTCGTCATACTCCTTGTCGGAGATTGTAGGCTGGTTGAGCACATAATAATTGTGGTTGTGCTTGTTGAGTTCCTCACGCAACCACTGTATTTCTGATTCAAACAAATCCATAGTTCTTCGTAATTTGCTACGAATATAGTCAACTTTTTCCAAAATTTGCCGCCGCGTTGCGTTCTTTTACACAGTTTGTAACTATTTTTGTAGAAATGAAGAAACTCAGTGTTGTCATACCGGTTTATCGCGTCGAGGCATTTTTGGAGAAATGCGTCGGCAGCGTGTTGGCTCAAAAGGGCGTCGACCTTGAGGTTATCCTCGTTGACGACTGCTCGCCCGACGGCTGCGGAGCGCTGTGCGACCGCCTTGCCGAGGGCGATGACAGGATTAGGGTGGTGCACCGCAGCGCCAACGGCGGACTCAGCGCCGCGCGAAACACCGGCATCGACATAGCCACGGGCAGCCTGCTCACGTTTGTCGACTCCGACGACTGGCTTGCCCCAAACACCTATGCGCCCAACGTCGAGTTGATGGAGCAGCAAGGCGCCGACTGCATCGAGTTTCCCATTGCAGTGCGCCACGGCAGCCCATCAGCAGAGGATTTTGTTCCAAGCCTCGGCGCGCCGACTGGCACATTCGCCGACTGGTACGAGCACCGCGGCTATATGCACAGTTATGCGTGTAACAAGATTTTCCGCCGCGACCTGTGGGGCGACACACGTTTTCCCGAAGGCAAATATTTTGAAGACATAATGACCGTGCCCTACGTGCTCCACCGCGCCAAGCGCATCGTGGCGTCTGCTGCAGGGCGCTACTACTATTGCGTGGCCAACGGCGGAGCGATAACCCAGCAGCCATCGCTGGCAAAGGAGCAGGATCTCACGGAAGGTAACATCCGCCTTTTCGAGTTTGCCGCAAGCCATTACCACTTCAGCGGCGACACGCTCTACCACCATTTCATGGAAATACTCAACCGCCAAATCGGCTTGCTTAGGATTGGCGGCAACCTCATATTGCCCAAGTTCAAAATGAAATGGCGGTATGCTCTCCTTCCGCAATCACGCCATCAGCGCATCAAGTGCATCCTGTGGCTTACGCTCGGGGAAAAAGGATTCTTTAAACTCTTTGCGCGATGATTTCCATAAGTTTCATAATCCCCTACTACAACCTCGAGCGGGAGTTGCTGCTTCGCGCCGTCGACAGCATCGCACTCGCCCGTCTGGACTGCGATTATGAAATTATCGTCGTTGACGACGGCACGCCCGACAGCCACGCCGAAGAATGGCTCCGCGGGAAGCCCCACGTGCGCTATTTCCGCCAAGCGAACGGAGGCCTTAGCGCCGCGCGCAATGCCGGCATCGGCCTCGCCACGAAGGAATATATCCAGTTTCTCGACGGCGACGACTACCTATTTCCGTCGGCCTACCGCAAGGCGGTGGAGTTGCTCCAGAAGGAGCGGCCCGACATGCTGCTGTTCCGCCACAAGAAAGTGTTCAGCCAAAGTCTTGCCGACGAAGAGCCGCAGACGATTGCCAGCGAGCAGTTTGCCGACGGCATCGATTATATGCTCAACCGCAACATCTTCGCCGGCGCATGGTGC
>CAVAOU010000039.1:0-10414 GCA_963590085.1 Senegalimassilia sp.
ATTTCACACCCTTGATTACCGGCACTGCCATATACTGCTCTGCGAAGTCGGCATAGACGTTGAGCATCTTCTTGGCTTCTTCCAGCGCCTCTTCCTTGGTAGCGTGGGCTGTGTGGCCTTCTTGCCAGAGGAACTCAGCCGTGCGGAGGAACATGCGTGTGCGCATCTCCCAGCGGAACACGTTTGCCCATTGGTTGCAAAGGATTGGGAGGTCACGATAAGAGTGAATCCAGTTTTTGTATGTATTCCAGATGATTGTTTCCGAAGTTGGACGGATAATCAGTTCTTCCTCGAGTTTCGCTGCCGGGTCGACAACTACGCCGCTGCCGTCTTCGGCATTTTTAAGGCGGTAGTGGGTCACCACGGCGCACTCCTTTGCAAAGCCTTCCACGTGCTCGGCTTCGCGGCTAAGGAATGATTTAGGGATAAGAAGAGGGAAATAAGCATTTACGTGACCTGTTTGCTTAAACATGTCGTCCAATTGTCTCTGCATCTTTTCCCATATAGCGTAACCATAAGGTTTGATGACCATACATCCTCTCACTGCAGACTGCTCTGCGAGGTCTGCCTTTACGACCAAGTCGTTATACCACTGAGAATAGTTCTCACTGCGTTTAGTCAGTTCTTTTAGCTCTATTGCCATTTTCAAAAAAATTTTGACGCAAAGTTACTTTATTTGCATCAAAATAGCAATAGAGTGCAGTCGGATATTCGCTATCACTACAGATAGTTACAATTCTCCGCGCGATGACTTTTTAATCATTGCCTTGCCTGGGACGAGATAAATCTCAAGGCGGCGGTTTTTCTCGCGGTTTTCAACGGAATTGTTGGGTGTGTCGGGCAACGGGTCGGATGCTCCCATCGCATAAGGGATGATGTAGTCGTCGTTTTTCACCTTGCCCTTCATCCATTTCAGCACGGCAAGCACACGCTGGCTGGTGAGGTTGTCGGTGTACTGCTCGGAGCCGGTGTTGTCGCTGTGCATCACAAGCAGCACGCGGTAGAAGTCAAGTTCGTCAAGATAGCCCACAAACGGTTGCAGACACTTCGCCGCAGTAGCCTTCAACTGTGTTTCGTTGGGCATGAAGAGGTCGTTGACGGAGATGGTCACAATCACCACCTCGCCGTTACGCGTGGTCTCCACATTCTTGCCCGAAGCCTTGAGTTGCTTGGCTATCTTCTGCTGGTATTTGCGGATGTTTTCTTTCTGTCCGCCAAGTTTGGGAGTGCGGATATTGTCGTCGAGCGGACTGTCATAGATTTCCTCCAGAGTCTTGTCCGATTCGCGCTTCTGCGATGTTTTTTCTTTTGCGGGCTGCTCCTCGGCGGTTTCCTTTTCCTGGGTTTCGGTGTCAGACTCCTCGTCGGTCTTCTTGTCGCCGTTGAAAAATTCCTTTATGGCACTGCCGCTCCGCTTGAAAATGTTTTTTTTGGCGCTCACTGGCATAGCCACCATCGACACAGCCACGAGTCCCGCCAACAATAATATTTTAGTTTTGCCAAATTGCATAAATCAAAAATCGTTTAGCGAATCTTCGTATTCTTCCTCGGCCTTCAACACTTCGAGCACATCGGCTTTCGACACCTCTGCATCGATGTTGTCCAGCACGTATTCAGCCAGTTCGTCGGCATCGACATCCGAATCGAGGTCGGAAAAATCGAGAAACCCTTCCTTGTCGTAGAAGTCGTAGGAAGCCTCGACGATATCCAAAATATCGTCGTCGGTGAGCGCGTCAGACAGAGTCGGACTGACTTTCTGCCTTACGAATTTCACTGCTTCTTTTTCTGAAAATTCCTGAAAATTATTGTTGTCGGCCATCGAAGATTCTTTCAATTAGATAATAATTGATGCTAAGTTACAGAATCTCCACCTTTAATCAAAGCGAGAAAACAGTATATTGTAATTATTAGCAAAATTTAGGACGGCGCATTGGTCCGAAGCCTACAGGTCGAGAAGGCCTTCAGGCAGTTCCATCTCGATAGTTTTTTCGGCCTCGTCGATATCGACTATAAAATCTTCCGAGATGGGCACATAGAATGTTTTTCCCTGTGATTCAACAACAAAGAGCGCGTTTTCCGTAGAGTCGTCGACATCGGTGATGCGGCCAATCTCCTTGCCGTCGGTCACTATAGTGAAGCCCACGAAATAGTCGCAGTACACCTCATCCTGCTCTGGCATTTCCTCCATGAGCGCATAGATTTTGGCGTTGACCAACTTCTTGGCCAGCTCTTCGCTCGCGATGCCGTCGATGGTGAGCAGCAGAGTGTCGCTGTTTTTGATGCGCACGCTTTCCGCGAAAAACGGCACAAAGATGCCGTCCATCGGCGAAATCAGCGTTGACAGTTCGCCAACGAGCAGCGGGTCGCAGTCGAACGTTGCCGAAATCTCGCCGTTCACGCCGTGCGTCTTGTTGTAGCGTCCTATTTCCGTGAGTTGCTCTGCCGTAATCATCGCTGCAATTCCTATTTACGTTTCTTTTTCTTGCCTGTCTGGGCTGGCTTGTTTTCGGAAATGATATCCTTGAAATCGCCCAGTTTGTGTTCCTCAGCCGACAGCACGATCCTGCCGCGTGAATACATTGCAAGGTCCTTGAAAATCTTCTCGTCGTCAACGCCGTCGAGGTTCGACTGCAGCATCAGTTTCTTCATCTGCTTGGCAATGAGCAGCGCCAATTGCAGGCGCTCCTCGCCTTCCGGCATGCCAGCGGCAATCTCAACAAGGTTTTCAATCACTTTGCCGTAGTGGCGGAAACGGATAGGTGTGAGTTTGTAAGGCACTTTCTCAGGCTTCGAGTGGAGATTTTCCGGCTTGATGACCTCGCACGGATAGTCGATGTCCAACTTGAAGTCCGACATGATTGCCAACTGATTCCAAAGCATCTTGTTGAAATCATCGACATCGGCCTGGCTGGAGAACAGGTTACTCATGATGGCGATAATGGCTGTGGCACAGCGGTTGCGCTCCTCGCGGTCGGCAATCGTCATGCAATAGTCTACCATCTGCTGCACGTTGCGTCCATATTCAGGCAATACCAATTTCTCTTTTTTCGTATTATATTCCAACATATTGGTCTCTGTTATTGATGATTTCAGCCAAGGATGTTCTTCTTTGGCGTTGTTGTATGAAATTTCTTGATGTAGTTAGGCGTAGAGTAAGCAAGGTCGAGGAAATCCTTCTCGCGGAAGGCTTTCTCCGACAGGGCTATCATGTCGACGGCATTCGGGCGCACGCCGAGCGTAAACTCCGCATTGTTGCTCTTAATCACCTCCGACGCCTTGTCGGCTCCGTTGCCCATGAAGTGCAACTTGTGGGATGCCAACTGCTCCTTGAAGGAGTTCTCGTCGAGAATCATCGCCTGGTTGGGCAAAACCTCGTTGAGGGCAAGGTCGTAGACTGCGGTAAACACCTCCATCCTACGGGCATCAATCATAGGCACGAAATAGTCGTCGGGGCCAATGTTTTTAGAAAACATCACAGCAACGCTGAGCAGTTTCAGAGTGTTGACGCCAATCAGCGGCACGTCGAGGCCAAAGCACAAGCCCTTAGCCTCAGAGAGGCCGATGCGGAGACCCGTGTAGGAACCCGGGCCAATGCTCACTGCCACGGCGTCAAGTTTCATTTCGCACTGCGCGGCATAGTCGAGAGCGTTCTTGACAAACCCGCCCAGCACAGAGGCGTGGTTACGTCCCTTGTAGTCAGCGTCGTGAAACTTCATCTCGCCGTCCTGTGAGAGGCACACCGAGCACACATCGGTGGATGTTTCTATATTTAATATTGTAGCCATTTGATTTCTTTTTCTGCTTTACGCTATGCAAAGTTACGTCTTTTAACTGAAAATGAATAATTTTTCTCCACATTCCAAGAGTTTCATTCCCGTATGTTGTCTAATTTCATTAATTTTGCACACGAATTAAACCAATTCCCTATTCAGAAAATATGATTAGTTTCTTCAAAAATGTGTCGGGCTCGATAATCGCCGTCGAAACCGACCACAAGCTGGAAAACAGCGAGATTGAAAAATTCCGATGGCTATTCAACGACGCAGCATTGCTCGATGCCACTACCGTTGAAGGCAAATTTGTAGGTCCTCGCCGCGAGATGATCACGCCTTGGAGCACCAACGCAGTGGAAATCACCCAAAACATGGGTTTGAAAGGCGTAGCGCGCATCGAGGAGTTTTTCCCTACGAAAGCAAAAAATCCGACATTCGACAAGATGCTCCAGCGCCTCTACACCAACCTCGGCGCCGACATTTTCGAAATCATAAAACAGCCGGACCCGATTGTCTACATTTCCGACATCGAGGCTTACAACGAGCAAGAAGGTCTGGCACTGAGTCCGGAAGAAGTCGACTATCTGAAGTCGCTCAGTTCGAAACTCAACCGTCCGCTCACCGACAGCGAGGTATTCGGTTTCTCACAGGTCAATTCTGAACACTGCCGCCACAAGATCTTCAACGGAGTGTTTATCATCGATGGCCAGGAGAAACCGTCTTCTCTTTTTAAACTAATCAAAAAGACATCACAGGAAAACCCCAACAAACTGGTTTCCGCCTACAAGGACAACGTTGCATTTGTCGAGGGTCCTATAATCCAACAATTCGCGCCTAAGAACCCTCAGGGTCCCGACTTCTTCCAGATCAAGGACATCGAGACTGTGATTTCGCTCAAGGCCGAAACCCACAACTTCCCTACCACTGTGGAGCCGTTCAACGGCGCTGCAACAGGTACGGGCGGTGAAATCCGCGACCGTCTCGGCGGAGGCAAGGCAAGTTTGCCAATCGCCGGAACAGCTGTCTACATGACTTCCTATCCGCGCACTCAAGAAGGCCGCAAATGGGAAACTTCGGCAATGGCGCCACGCAAATGGCTCTACCAGACACCTGAAGAAATCCTCATCAAGGCATCCAACGGTGCTTCCGACTTCGGCAACAAGTTCGGTCAGCCGCTCATCTGCGGCTCGGTGCTTACATTCGAGCACAAAGAAAACGGCGAGGAGTTTGCCTACGACAAGGTGATTATGCTTGCCGGCGGCGTGGGATTTGCTGCAAAGCGCGATGCCATCAAGGGCGAGCCTAAGCCTCACGAGAGTGTGGTGCTGATGGGTGGCGACAATTACCGCATCGGTATGGGCGGCGGCGCAGTGTCGTCGGTCAATACCGGACAATACGACAATTCCATCGAACTCAATGCCGTGCAGCGTGCTAACCCGGAGATGCAGAAACGTGTTTCCAACGTGATTCGCGCATTGGCCGAGGCCGACACCAACCCTATCATCTCTATCCACGACCACGGCGCAGGCGGTCACCTCAACGCCCTGTCGGAACTCGTAGAGGCTACCGGCGGACACATCGACATCGATGCTCTCCCTGTGGGCGACCCAACATTGTCGTCGAAGGAAATCATCGGCAACGAGTCGCAGGAGCGCATGGGTATGGTTGTGGAGAAGAAGGACATCGAATGGATTCGCACCATCGCCGAGCGCGAGCGTGCTCCGTTCTACGTTGTCGGCGAAACCACCGACGACCACCGCTTTGTGTTTGAGCAGAAAGACGGTGTCTGCCCTATCGACCTGGCAATGGACGACATGTTCGGCAGTTCGCCTAAGACATACATGACAGACTCCACGGTTGAGCGCAGCCTCAAGTCGGCAACCTACAAGACCGCCGACGTGGCTTCCTACGTGGAGACTGTGCTTCAACTCGAGGCTGTGGCTTGTAAGGACTGGCTCACCAACAAGGTTGACCGTTCGGTGACCGGTAAGGTTGCCCGTCAGCAATGCCAGGGCGAAATCCAGTTGCCTCTGAGCGACTGCGGCGTTGTGGCGCTCGACTACACTGGCACCAAGGGTATCGCCACTTCTATCGGCCATGCCCCACAAATCGCGCTTGCCGACTCTGCACAGGGCTCTGTGGCATCAATCGCCGAAGCCCTTACCAACATTGTGGGCGCTCCGCTGGCCGACGGCCTCAAGGGTGTTTCGCTCAGCGCCAACTGGATGTGGCCGTGCCGCAACGCCGGTGAGGACGCTGCTCTCTACAAGGCTGTTGAAGCCTGCAGCGATTTTGCCTGCAAACTCGGCATCAACATCCCTACTGGAAAGGACAGCCTTTCGATGACGCAGAAATACGGAAAGAAAAAGGTTATGGCTCCTGGCACAGTGATTATCTCTGCCGCTGGTGAGGTTTCCGACGTGAAGAAGGTTGTTTCGCCTGTTGTACAAAACAAGAAATCAACGCTCATCTATATCGACTTCAGCAACTCGCCTCTCGCTCTTGGCGGCTCGGCTCTTGCCCAAAGCCTCAACAGCATCGGCGACGACATTCCACGCATTGCTTCGCCCGACTATTTTGCGAAGGCATTCAATGCAGTGCAAAGCATCGTGAACGCTGGCAACGCCATTGCCATGCACGACGTTTCTGCCGGTGGTTTGATTACTACCCTGCTCGAGATGACTTTCGCCAACACCAAAGGCGGTTTGAAAATCGACCTCGACGGATTCAAGGAGAAGGACATCGTGAAAGTGCTCTTCGCTGAAAACAACGCAGTGGTGATCCAAGTGGAAAACCGCAAACTCAAGGCTGTGGAAGCAGCGCTCGAGGGCGTAAACCACATTGCTCTCGGTAGCGTGTGCGACGAGCGTTTCGTCTACGTGAGCAACGACGGCAAGGACTATCTCTTCGCCATTGACTATCTCCGCGACCTCTGGTTCAAGTCGTCATGGCTTCTCGACCAAAAGCAGAGCGGCAAGCCTTGCGCACTCAAGCGCTACAAGAACTACTCAAAGCAGCCTATCCGCTACAAGTTGCCTAAGGGCTTCAACGGCACACTCGAGTCATACGGTCTTAGCGGCAACCGCCGCACTCCGTCGGGCATCAAGGCTGCCATCATCCGTGAGAAAGGTGTGAACGGCGACCGCGAGATGGCATACTCGCTCTATCTTGCCGGCTTCGACGTGAAGGACGTACACATGACCGACCTTATGTCGGGTCGCGAGACTCTCGAGGACGTGAACATGATTGTGTTCTGCGGCGGATTCTCCAACTCCGACGTGCTCGGCTCGGCAAAAGGCTGGGCTGGCGGCTTCGTATGGAACGAGAAAGCAAAGGCTGCCCTTCAGCGCTTCTATGCCCGTCAGGACACTCTCAGCCTCGGCATCTGCAACGGTTGCCAATTGATGATCGAACTCAACCTCATCAATCCGGAATTCAAGCAGAAGGCTACGATGGAGCACAACATTTCGCACAAATTCGAGTCGCAGTTCCTCGGCGTCAAGATTCCGGAAAACAATTCGGTGATGTTCGGTTCGCTCTCCGGCTCGAAACTCGGCATCTGGGTGGCTCACGGCGAAGGCAAGTTCAATTTGCCTGAAGGCGTGGAAAACTACAACGTGGTTGCCCAATACGCTTACAACTCATATCCAGCCAACCCTAACGGCTCGCCTAAAGCAGTGGCAGGTATCGCCTCTGCCGACGGACGCCACTTGGCGATGATGCCTCACCTGGAGCGCGCCATCTTCCCTTGGCAATGCGGATTCTATCCAGAGAGCCGCAAACTCAAGGACGAGGTGACTCCTTGGATTGAAGCATTCGTGAATGCCCGCAAATGGATTGAAAACAAAAAGTAAATCCCACACCACATAAGACAGAAGGCCGGCCGCCCACGCAGCCGGCCTTCGTTGTGTTTTGTAAACGAATCTGCGAATGAAAAGAAGCGGAGCCTGAAACCGATGGTTTCAGGCCCCGCTTTTATTTTTCCGAGTTCTGGTGACTACATATTCATACCGCCGTCAACTTGGATAACCTGTCCTGATACGTACGACGACATGTCAGAAGCGAGGAATGTAGCAATGTTTGCAACATCCTCAGGTGTACCGCCGCGACGCAACGGAATTTTCTTGCACCATTCTTCCTTGATTTCGTCCGACAGTTTTGCAGTCATGTCGGTGATGATGAAACCAGGAGCGATTGCGTTGGCACGGATGCCGCGCGAACCGAGTTCCTGAGCAACAGACTTAGCCAAACCAATCATACCTGCCTTCGAAGCAGAGTAGTTTGCCTGACCGGCGTTGCCGTGAACGCCTACAACCGATGCCATGTTGATGATTGAGCCTGTGCGCTGACGCATCATAACCGGAGTTACAGCGTGAACGAAGTTGAACGCAGACTTCAGGTTAACGCCGATAACTGCGTCCCATTGAGCCTCCGACATACGCATCATCAAACCGTCCTTTGTGATGCCGGCGTTGTTTACGAGCACGTCGATGCGACCGAAGTCGGCAACAACTTCCTCTACCACCTTGTGGCAAGCATCAAAATCAGCAGCGTTCGATGCATATCCTTTTGCCTTAACGCCAAGGGCTGCTATTTCTTCCTCTGTTTTCTTTCCGTTTTCGTCGATTACCAAGTCGGTGAAAGCAATGTTGCAACCTTCCGAAGCAAACTTCAAGGCGATTGCTTTACCGATACCTCTTGCCGCACCAGTGATGAGTGCGACTTTTCCTTCCAATAATTTCATATTTATATAATTAAAAAAAGTAATTCTTAAACTTCAACTAAAAATGCGCCACACGAATAGCCTCCGCCAAACACGGCCAGACCTATCCGCTGACCTTTCTGGAATCGCTCCCTGTTCTGCGCAAACACCAGCGCGCAACTTGCCGAGCCAGTGTTGCCCAACTCCTCGATGTTGTTGAGGAAGCGGGAACTGTCCATCTTCAAGTGGTGCGCAATGTTGACCACGATGCGCTTGTTGCCCTGGTGGCAGATTATGTAGTCAAGGTCGGTGGTCTTGATGCCATTGGCTTTCGAAACCACGTTGAGACCCTTCACCAGATACTTGCAGCCGTGCACAAACACGTCCCTGCCGTGAGGCATGGCAATGCCGTCCTCGTGCGGACGCAGGCGCACTCCCTCCGGGCCCTGTCCCAAATGGCCAAGTCCGTGGGTGTAGATTGTCTTTATCTCCATGTCGGTCTCGGCAACCTTGTCCTTCGATAGAAAGTATGCCACCGCGGCGTCACCCCAAAGGTGTCCGCACGCCTTGTCGCGCTCGTTGGCATAGTAGGTGTTGTGCTCCGAGCAGACAATCAATGCCTTTGTTGCCTTACCCATTGCAAAATAGCCTTCGATAATCTCCAGACCATTGACAAACGATGAACACGCCGCCGTAACCGCAACCGCACGGGCTTCAGTCATGCCGTAGTGGCGCTGCGCAACGTGGGCCGTTGTGGCAACAGTGTCGTAGGGAGCATAGGCTGCCGAAATAATCAAATCCACATCCTTCACATCGTAGGGCAATTTCTCAATAGCGTTGTCGATGGCATTGATGCCCATCGTGTTCTGGTTTTCGCCCTCCCCTGCCTTGGAGCGGGTTTCAATACCTGTGCGCTGACGAATCCACTCGTCGGTCAATCCGTTCAGTTCCAGGAAATGGCTGTTGGGAATCCTTGTTGAAGGAATATAGAATCCGGTTGCGTTGATAAACATAGATTAGATTTTTAATTGTTATTTTTGTTTTATCCCCGAGAATATAAAATCGCTCAAATAGTCGCGGAGTTTGTCTTTCTCAATGTCAAGGTCCTTGAAATTATCGCGGATATACGGAACATCCAGTCCCTGAAGACACAGAAGCATCACCATCGCTGTCTTGTCTACATGCTTTATCTTGAACATTCCCTTGTCGACTCCTTCCTGCAGAATCGACTCCAGTATGTGCACCTCCTTCGGACTTGTCGACTTCCTTGCCCGCTCCACCTTTCTCACGTCGCGGAAAAATCCGGCGCGCAGCGAGCCGTTGCGGTGCACAAGATCCTTCATTGCGTCGAAACGCTGGAAGATGAATTCCATCAGTTTTTCGTCGGGCGGCATCTGGAGGTTGACAATCTCGCCAAGTTTTTCGATAACAATGTCGCTTTCGGTCTCAACTACAGCATTGTAGATGTCGCGCTTGTTTTTGAAATAAGTATAGATTGTGCGACGACCCTTTTCGGCCGCTATGGCAATATCGTTCATTGTGGTATTCTCAATACCCTTATGGGCAAATAACTGCCTTGCGATATCTATTAACTTATCTCTTGTATTACCCATATAACTTGACTGTCTTCTTGTTGCACAAATACCGATTTTATGTGCGAAATTAAGCATATTATTTCATTATGGCAAAAAATAGCGGCCGAAATTGCAACATCTTTGACAACAAGTCGCGCTGTTGGCCTTTTGCGCAAACAACCCGCCAAAATTTACTTCATCCAAAACAAGCTATAACACAGTCATTTGAATGCACTAAGTATTGTTTATAGCAAAAAAGTTGCCAAAAAATTTGGAATTGCGTTCAAAAGTCACTACCTTTGCACCCGTAAACGAAATATCGCGGGATGGAGCAGAGGTAGCTCGTTGGGCTCATAACCCAAAGG
>CAVAOU010000040.1:0-10314 GCA_963590085.1 Senegalimassilia sp.
GCTATGGCCTGTGATGGTGTAGAGTTGTCACGCCACTGTATGCCGTTGGCAGATGTCTTGTAGTGGTATTTCCACTTGCCGCTACCACCTGCCACCTGGAACATCTTGTAGCGTTTAGACGAGTTTGTCTCCTGCTTGTCCATCCAGATGGTAGACGCGTCACGGATGCTATTGAGGTCTACGATATTCGTACCAGAGATGACAGAAAGCGATGGCTTTGTCCATGTCTTGCCGTCGGTAGACTCGGCGTAGCAAGTCACGCCAGCCGAACTGGTGGAATATTGTCCGCCACCGGCCATGTACCACATCTTGAACTTGTTTTCGCTCTCATCGTACCATACACCGTCGCTGAAAGGAGCGGCAAAGGCAGCGCCCTTGGTACCGCTCTTCTCCCAGTTCTTGTCGGGTGAGAGTACTGGATTCTGCGCATCGTACTCAGGGTAGTGCATCACGCGCTTCAAGGTTGTCGACTCAATGAGGAAGTTGTCAACGAACAGTTGGCGGCCTACCTTTATGTTGACGGTTGTGGGACGTGATGTCAGATAGAAGGGAGTCATGCCCTTGCGTATATCCGATGAGTATGATCTCGTCGGTGGCCATTGACTTGGCAACTTGATGCCGTTGTAGATTGCACCGTCATCGTCATCGTCGTCGCCAGGTGTGGGGGTAGGCGTAGGTGTTGGCGTAGGCGTGGGGTCGTCACCACCACTGTCGCTACCCGAGCCACAGCTGGCAAGTGCCAATGCGCTGATGGCTGCGAATGCTATCAAAAATAAATGTTTGTATCGCATAGTGCTGATTGTCGTTGAGGATTATTATTCTGCAGAAGGAGTGTCTATTCCGCCAGCGTTGAGTCCTGGTCCGCCTCCTGCCGTGAAGCCCCGGCTTTCGCCAGATGCCCAGGGTGATACCCAGAAGGCGTAGAAATCGCCACGGGTGAGGTAGAACTTTATGCGTGTGGGTTGTCCGGTGAGTTCGGCTACATCTTTCTTGTTCTTCCAAGTGATGAGTTGCTTGGTCTTGTCGGCGGAGCGCATCACGGTGCATTCCTTCTTGGAATAGCCAGGGATGACGTTGCCGTCGGCATCAAGAAGTTCAGCTCTTAGCGATGCACCCTTTGCCTTCACGTCAGCGTTGACGAAGAGGTATTTGCCGTCGAAGGTGAGTTTCTCTGTCGTGACATATCCTTCCTGTTTGTCGGCGTGGAGGGAAACAAATCCGTCGCGGCGCAACATGGCCAAACCTGTTGAGGTGTAACTGTCCCACATTATATTATTGAGACGACGGCCTGAACTGTAGAAGTAGAGCGAGTCGCCAACGATGAGCGGTGTTCCGTTGATAGACTGCATATTGCCCCAGTTCCATGCACCTTCGCTCTCGTTGACATCCATGAAGGCTTCATGCGAGGGACGTGCGAAGTGGAAACCGTCGCGGCTATATCCCAGTTCCACAACATTGCGCTTCTGTATGCCGTCGCGCTTGCAGACATCGTTTTCGGGGCCGCACCATGCGGCATACTGTCCGAGCATGATGCTCTCGTAGGCGATGCAGTCGAAGTTGTAGATGCCGGGTTCTACCTCGGGGTACTTGGGGTGATGCAGTTCCTTGTCGTCGGGTGTGAACCAGAAACGAAGGTTGCGGTCGGCGGCATCCTTGCGCACACGATGGGTGAGGCTCACCAGCAGTTCGGGGTCAGCATTCTCGGCGTAGGCACGGGAACGTGACGATACGGGGGTAGACCAGCGCAAGCTCAGCGCCCAACGCTTTGTGAAGGGATTGTAGAAGGCGGTGGTACGGTCGTACACATCACCCGACTGGGCTACACCACGGCTCCACTTGCGACCGTCGGCACTATACTTCAGCACAATCTGCCAACGCTTGTCGGTAGGACGGCGCTCGATGTTGAACAGTTTCCAACGTTTCTGCGGGTCTTTCTCTTCGCGGTCAAGCCATACGGTGGCTGCGTCGCGGTCACATGAGTCGCAGATATTGGTGCCGGGGATAAGGTCGAGGTTCACCTTGCGCCATGTTTTGCCGTCGGTCGACTCGGCATAGCATGTGTAGAATGTCTGGTTGCTCTGCTTGTGCAGTGTGCCGGCTCCGGCGAGATACCACATCTTGAAGATGCCTTCCTTCTCGTCGTACCAAATGCCGTCGCTGAATGGGGCGGCATAGGGCGCTCCCTCGGTGGTCTTCTCCCACTCTTCGGTAGGTTCGAGCACGGGGTTGCACTTGTAGAAGTCGGGTTTGTGGCTGACGCTCTTCAGGTTGGTCTGACTGATCAGAAAGTTGTCGACGAAGAGTTGGCGGCCGTTGTTGATGGGCAACACGGCGGGCTTGTTCTGCAGATAGGGCAATGGCATCTCGTGTCGCTCGGTTGGCTCCGCGTATTGTGGAGGCCACACGGCGGGCAGAGTGATGCCGTTGCTCAAGGTCTGCGCCGCCGCCAATGATGTGGCGGCGCAGAGTATGGTTGAGAATAATGCTCTTTTCATAAGACGATTAGTATCCCGGGTTGTTGCTTTCGATATTCGGGTTAGAGTTCATCTCGTTGATAGGTATTGGGAGCCATTCGTGCTTGTTGGTCACGAATCCCTTGTAATCAGTAGATGAGACAAACTTCTTGAAGTATGGGTCTTGTGAGGTGAGCGTTTGGAAACGCTGTGCCAGTTCGCCCCAGCGGAGCAAGTCATAGAAACGGTGACCTTCAAAGGCAAGTTCGAGCACACGCTCGTGCTTCACGTCTTCGAGAGAAGCGGAAGTCAGACTCTCCAGTTCGGCACGGTTGCGTACAAGGTTGACTGCCTCGGTAGGCGACATAGTGCCTTGCGTTCCGCCGTTGAGCACAGCCTCTGCATAGAGCAACAGTACGTCGGCATAGCGCAGGTAACGCCAGTTAACGCCATGGGCGCGAGGCTGGTTGTAAACATACTCCTTGGTACCGGAACCCACGCCATTGGTCTTGGGAGTGCCATCGGCATTGGTCATTGTTGGCATGGAGTAGTCGAGGCCCTTCTTGATGCCTGCCTTGAATGGGTGAGCCAAGGTGTTTGCTACAGTCTGGAACCCCTCAGCACTGGTGGTAGCGGGATAGAAATCTTCCCAATGGAAACCGCCAGGACCTTCGAGGCGTATAGCCTTGCCTTCGGCATCGGTGTGAAGTTTGATCTCCGGCTTGAGGTCATCGAACATCAGTGTAGAGAACATGCGGATGTCGGTGCATCCGTTGCGGTCGATGGAGTTGACAAACTCATTGTACAGCCAGTTGTGTGCCACGCCCTCGTAGCCAACGCCTGCTCCGGGGAGCATCAGTCCGCGAGCGTCAAAGGCGAGACCCGATGTGGCGGTACCTGGGTTGAAAGTGGTATTGTTGACATCGCCAAGGAACTGAATCTCAAGAATAGACTCAGGATTGGCATCGTTCTCGTGGGCCACATCGAAATTCCAGGAATAGTCGGAAGCCAACTGATATGTGCCATACTTGCCGTTGATAATGTCGGCAAACTCCTGTGCGGCCTCGTTGTAGTAGGTCTTGGTGCTTGTGCCGTAGTGGCTCTCAATGCCAGTGCGGTACATATAACTCAAACCTTGCAGGGCAGCGGCTGCAGCCTTGGTCACGCGGCCTTGATTGTCGCTATTCCAGTAACCTTTGGCCGGCAACAACTCCTTGGCCTTTTCAAGGTCTTCTTGAATGAAGTCCCATACAGCCTCTGCCGTCTCCGGCTTGCGCACATAGTCCTCGGAGTTGCGTGGCATGCTTCTCACCGGTGTCACTTGGCGGAAGTTGATGAGCAGATAGTAGTGGGCGAAAGCGCGCCAGAAATATGCCTCGCCCATGTATACGTTGCGCAGTTCATCGTTGCCGGAGAAGTCTACGTTTGGAGCTTCCTCGATGATGTAAGAAGCCTGTGAGGCGGTGGTGTACATCAGTGTGTAGGGCTGCTCTATGGTGTAGTAACTCGAGTTGAGATCCTCGCCGAACATACCGGGCTTGCCGTAGTCGGAGTTTGACGATCCTTCGTCAGAGCGAATGATTTGAGTCTTGGAACCAGATGCACCCAAACAACGTTGGGTGGAAATGTATCCATACATGGTGGCCACGGCATCGTTTACGCCTTCAGGAGTGGAGAAGTAAGATGACATGCTCGGTTGGTTGGGGTTGACGGCGAGTTCATCGAAGATGCCGTTGCAACTTTGCAGTGTCAGTCCTGCTCCGAGCAAAAGTGTGGCTATGATTTTGTTCTTGCTTTTCATTGTTGTGGTGGTGTTAGAATGAAACGTTGAAACCTATGGTGTACGTTCTCGCATTGGGATATGACTTGGAGTCGATACCGCGCGAGAAGAGAGCGTTGCTGCTCACCTCTGGGTCGTAGCCCGAATACTTGGTGATAGTGAACAGGTTTTGCACGCCAGCATAGAAACGCAGGCGGTTAAGCCCAAGTTTTTGTGTTACGCGCTCGGGAACGGTGTAGCCCAGTTGTAGGTTCTTGCAACGCAAGTAAGAACCGTCCTCGATGTAGAACTCGCTCGGCAGGGAGTTGCCGCCGTTAGTGTTCTGCGTTTTCATGATTGGGATGTTAGTGTTGTGGTTCGTGGGGCTCCATGCGTTGAGCACATCGGTCACGCAGTTGTTGGAGTAGGTGAAGTAGTAGGTATACTTCATCTGATTGAAGATCTCGTTGCCCTGTACACCCTGGAAGAACATGGTCAGGTCGAAATCCTTGTAGCCCATTGACAAGTTGAGACCATAGGAGAAGTCTGGAATAGGATTGCCGAGTATTACCTTGTCGTCGGCATTGACTATGCCGTTGCCGTCAGTATCGGAGAAAATGAAGTTGCCGTCGGCATCGAAACCGTCGATCTTGTAGCCATAGAACGAGCCGATAGCATAACCTGGCATGGTGATAGATGGCGAGTCATTGAAATAACTTGACATGGCTCCCGATGTAATAGGCTGCACGTTGTCGCCGAGTGCCAACACCTTGTTGCGCAGGGTAGAGATGTTGAAGGTGGCATCGATATTGAAGTCTTTGGTGAGTTGCTTGCGATAGCCTACGGTAAATTCCCATCCGGTGTTCTTCACAGAAGCGGAATTGACATAGGGCTTTTCGCGTGAACTGTTGATTTCGAACACCTGACCAGACGAGAGGTTGAGGTCAATCTGTGCCAGAAGGTCTACATTCTTCTTCTGGAAATATTCTACCTGGAAGGTAAGCGAATTGTTGAGGAATGCCATTTCCAAACCGATGTCGGTAGTCTTGGCGGTCTCCCACTTCAGATTTTTCGACTTCAAGTAAGCCGCACGACCGTTGACGTAGCGTGTTCCACCGAAGGTGTAAGGTATAGGACCATAAGCGATAGCGTCGAAGTTGTAGGGGTCGAGGAAGTTAGAACCGAGTTCACCATAGCTGGCACGCAGTTTCAGTTTGTTAATAACCTGCTTCGGGAACCAAGACTCTTCCTGTGCGTTCCAACCAACGGAAACAGAGGGGAAACAGCCCACGCGCTGGTCTTTGGCGAACTTTGACGACTCGTCGCGACGGATGCTGGCAGAGAGCAGGTAGCGGTTCTTGTAGTCGTAGTTCAAGCGTGCGAAGAAAGAGAGCAGGGCAGCGTTCTCGTCACCTGCCGAAATCTTTCCGTCAATGCTCTGGAAACCAGTAATCTCCGTGCCGCCGATATCTTCTATCGTACCGATAGTCATCGAACGGTAGTACTCGCGCATCCAACTCGTACCGAGCAAGGCATCAAAAGTGTGTCCCTTGAAGGTCTTGTTGTAGGTGAGCAGGTTATCGATGGTATAGGTGAACGTCTCACCGCGTGACTCGCTGATGCTGTTGCGGGTATTGCCGTAGTCTTCGTCAGCAGTGCCGTCGGCATTCCATTTGGTGTTGTATACCGGTGTGTGGGTATAGTTGTGCGAGTTGCTCCAGTTGCCGCTGAAGGTGAACTTGTACTTCAAGCCGTCCCACAGGTCGAGTTGGGCGTTGATGGCACCGATGACGTCGGTGTTCTTGTTGTAGCGGTCTGTATAGTAGAGTGGCGCAATCTTGTTGATGGCCTTGCCGTCCTCAGGATTGATGTAGTAGTCGGGACCACCGCTGACGAGACGTCCCTGACCATCGTAGATGGGCAAGGTTGGCAGAGATATGCTGAATGCCGTGGTAGGAGTCTTGTCGCGATGAGAGATAGAAAGGTTTTCCGACAAGGAGAAAATGCCTTTCTTGTAAGAAGAGTTGACACGGAAGTTGTAACGCTTGTAGTCGGAGTAGATGGTCATACCCTTCTGGTCGAGATAACCGACACTTGTAGAGAAGGTCGTGTTCTCTCCACCGCCTGAGATAGCCGCGTTGAGGTTCCACATCGGAGCGAACTGAAGCCATTGGTCGGCCCAATCGGTGTTGGTGTTGGGATTGGTAGGGTTGTCGTTCTCCGGTGCGTGCGACAATCCGCTGTTGTCGGCCACCGTATTGGCAAACGAGCGCCACTGCTCAGCGTTGAGAAAGTCGGGTACGTTGGTCGGGGTCTGCACGGCAAACGAGCCGTCGATCTCTACTACAGGTTTGCCTTTTTTGCCACGCTTGGTAGTGATGAGAACGACACCGTTGGCGGCACGTGAACCGTAGATGGCGGCAGCTGAGCCATCCTTGAGTATCTCGATAGACTCGATGTCGTTAGGATTGAGTGTGGTGAGTCCGTTGTTGCTGAATGCACCGTCTATGACGTAGAGAGGCTCGGTCTCACCAAAGGATGCCGCTCCACGAATGATGATGTTGACGTCGGCACCGGCAATACCTGCCTGCTGTACTACGTCGACACCAGGAGTGCGGCCTTGTAGTGTTGATGCCACATTGGAAGTGGTCTGCTTGACTATTTCCTTGCTTGAGATGGAGGCTACCGCCGCCGTCATGCTCGACTTCTTCTGCGTGCCGTAGCCCACGACGACGAGTTCGTCGAGCGACTGCGAGTCGCCCTTCATCGTGACGTTGAGTGGTGTTCCGTTCCATTTCACCTCGGTCGGCTCGAATCCCAAATATGTGATGACGAGCACGTCGCCCTTGCGTGCGTTGGCAATAGAGAAGTTGCCGTCGATGTCGGTGACTCCACCATTCTTGGTGCCCTTCACCATTACCGTGGCTCCAACGAGCGGATCGCCGTTAGGTTCTTTTACTGAGCCCGTGCAGACAGATACCCGGTCTGCCTGAGCATACACGGCTTGCTTTGTGGCAGTTCCTGCCGATGCGGGGCTAAGGCTTACCCCCCCCCAGGCCAATAGAACTAAACTAATTGATTTTAAGTTAGTTGCCATAAATATTGGGTTTAGAATTGTTAATTAGACGTGTGATTAAAGTTTCACTTTTACTATAAGTTTTCTTACTTTTCCTGTACCTATTACAGGAGCGTGTGGGTCTTCTGGCCAGACAATCATGAACTGTCCTGGCCGCAGCGTGGCATACACTTGTGCGGGCTCGGCATAGAGGGCACAGTCGGCAGAGGCATCGTAGGGCTGCTTCACGTTAGTGCAGTCCTCAACGGGCTTCCAGCCTATCGTTTCCTCGCCTTCGAGAAGCACGTGGATGTCGATGTAGTCGCGGTGCATCTCGAGCACTTGCTCGTCGATGCTGACGAGGTCGGGATTGACATTGTTGATGAAGAGGCGGTCGCCCTCTATCTCGATGCGTCCGCATGGAGTGTTTAGTAGATCGTGCGACTTGATGTAGTCGAACGCTTCCTTGAAGAGCGGATGGAGCTGTTCGATGCGCTCAGAGTGTTGAAGATTTGAAACGATCATATAGATGTCTTTTATTACACAGTTTTGTTTATTCCATGTTGTCGGTCTTGGGGCGCAGGGCGTAGAGCTGTACGGCGAGAGCCACTGCCACTACTGCTGCGAGTCCGGCGAAGCCTAGTCCGAGGTTGCCGTCATCGCTCCACTTTCCAAGCACGTGGGTGATAGCCGCTCCAGCGAACACGCCTACCATGTTCATTATACCGTATGCCGTGGCACGTTGGCGTGCGCCTACAAACTGGCAGAGGATAGGCATGTTGTTGGCATCGAACATTCCGAAGCCTATGCCGAAGAGCAGTCCGGCGCAGACGATGCCCACAACATTATGGCCAAAGCCGAGGAGCAGGAGCGACGGAATGGTAAGACCAAGACCGATGGCACCGGTGTAGACACGTCCGCGAAGTGTGCGCTTCACCCAACGGTCGGACAATGTTCCGCCAAGCAGTACGCCGATGAACGATGAGGCTGCGATTGTGATTGTCGCCATAGGTCCGGCTTGCGACATTGGCAGACCGAGGTTCTCGGCGAAGAGAGTAGGCATCCAGTTCTTGGTGGCCCAGCCCGGCAGACTCGGCACTGCGAAGTAGAGCAAGATGACCCAGAACGCCACGTTGGTGAGCAGCGAGCGCATGCTTGCCACGACACCCATCGACTGAGTCTTGGCGGGCTTGTCGGTTACAGGAGCCTCCTCACGTTTCTTATCCTTGAGGCATAGGGCCAACACCACGGCGTAGGCTATGCCGATGATGCCAAACCAGTGGAAGGTGGTGTGCCATGAGTAGGCAGCCGCGAGCGTAGCGCCGAAACCGCCGATGGCCTGACCGATGTAGAGACCGGTCATGTGGATACCTACGGCGAGCGAGCGCGAACCGCCAGTGTGGTAGTCGGCGATGAGCGCAAGTCCTGCCGGCAGATAGAGAGCCTCACTGATGCCCATGAGCGAACGGAGCCAGAACACTTGGTTGAAGGTGGTGGCAAGGCCCATGAAGTAGGTCACCGACGACCACACAAGCAGGCTTCCCACGATGAGCCACTTGCGGCTCAGGCGGTCGGCGATGATGCCCGATACGGGGCTCATCAGTCCGTAGATCCAGAGGAAAACAGCCATGAGGCGCCCGAAGTTGGTGGCCGACTGCAGTTCGGCGATGTCTATCTGCATGGCATCCTTCATGGTGCTGAGCATTTGGCGGTCCATGTAGTTGAGCAGGGCGACACCTCCAAGCAGGCCAACCACTATCCAGGGATAGATTTTGGAGTTCTTCATATTGAGTTCTTTAGAATTGACAGTTGACATTGAGGTTAGGGTTAGGTGCGCCGCCCGTTGGCTTTCTGACGAAACCGTGCGAGGCGCACCTTAAGCCTAAACGTGTCTATTGCCTTGCCGCGAGTATCTCGTTGCAGAGCAGATGCGAGCGTATCATCATGCGGGGCACGTGGAAGGGGCCTTTGAAGATGTTGCCCTTGGCAGGCTGTGCCACGCTGCCGTCGCGGTGCAGATAACCGTACCACTCGCCGTATTCATGGTCGGGGAAGTGGGCGTAGGTCCAGTCGCTGATCATGCGGTGACGCTCGAGATACTTCTCGTCGCCGGTGAGCTTGTAAGCATAGAGGCAAGCTATGATAGTCTCACACTGAGGCCACCAGAACTTCATGTCCTGCGAGTAGTCTTGCTGAGGGAATCCTTTGCAGTCGCGGAAGTTGATGATGCCTCCGAACTCCTTGTCCCATCCCCAGTCCCAGGACCAGTCGAAGATCTGCAGGGCGAGCTTCTGCAACTCTTTGTCGCCCTTGCGTTCTGCCACGTCGAGCAGGAACCAAGAGGTCTCTATGCAGTGGCCGGGATTGATGAGGCGTCCGTTGATAGTGTCGATAAATTCGCCCTTAGGACCTACGGTCTCAAGCAAAGCTTTAAACTCAGGATGTATGAAATACTGTGCCAAAGCCTTTATCGACAGTTCGGTCTGCTCTTCGAGTTCTGGGTCGTCGCACACCTGGCGCAGCACGTTTGCCACATTGATGAGAATCATCGTGATGCTGTGGCCCTGTGCCTCCATGGTGGGCAGGTACTTGGGTTCGAGCAGTCCTGGGGTGGTGAGCATGCGGCGCATGTCGCGGAATATCTGCATGGCCTTGTCGGCATAGGTCTTGTCGCCCGTGGCCTTGGAGTATTCAGCCATGGCGATGGCGGCGAAACTCTCGCTGAACACATAGCGGCGCTTGCGCAGAGGCGTGCCGTCGGCTGTGACCTCGAAGAACATGTGGCGGTCGGTGTCGAAGCAGTGAGCCTCAATGAAGTCGATGGTGCTCTTGGCTGCATCGAGCCACTCGGTGCGTTGCTCTATGTGGTTGTAGGCGTAAGAGCAGATATAGGCGAAGCGACCCTGAAACCATACCGACTTGGTAGTGTCCATGAGCGTGCCGTCGCGGTCGACGCAAGTGTAGACTCCACCATGCTCATGGTCTACGCCATGCTGCATCCAGAAAGGCATGATGTTGTTCACAAGGTCTTCGTGATAGCACTCGCC
>CAVAOU010000041.1:0-10203 GCA_963590085.1 Senegalimassilia sp.
GCTCGACAGCGTGGAGAACGCACAAAAGTACTCCACCCGCATCATCGTTGAGGACATGGTTGAAAACCTCAAGGAAATCAACTGCTCCGTGCTCGGCGACTGCGACGACTGCCAGCCGTCAATCCTCGAGGAGCCTATCAAGACAGGCGACTTCCTCAGTTACGAAGACAAGTATATGGGCGGAACGAAGAGCGCCAAGGGCATGCAGGCATCGGCAAAGCGCATCCCTGCCGACCTTCCGAAGGAAATCACCGAGCGCATCCAGTTTCTCGCCACAGAGACATTCCGCGTGCTTTCGTGCCACGGCGTGAGCCGCGTTGACTTCATGGTCGACGGCAACACCAACGCAGTGTATGTCAACGAGATCAACACCATCCCCGGCTCGCTGTCGTTCTACCTCTGGGAAGCCACAGGCATCAAGTTTGACGAACTGATGGACCGCCTCGTACAGTTGGCACTCAAACGCCAGCGCGAGCAGAGCCTCAAGACCACCAACTTCGACCAGAACATCTTCAACCTCAGCGGCGGAGCCAAGGGCGGCCTCAAAGGCGGTGTGAAGAACTAATCGGCCTCCACATTTCATCACAACGGCACCGGTTGTCCACCCAGCGGCAACCGGTGCCGTTTTCCGTTTGCGATTTGGCAGTTTGGTAAATTTCTATAATTTTCTGCAACATTTAGCAAAGAAAAACAATTGATTTTCACTATCTTTGCAAATCGAATGCATGCAAATCATCCGATAGGTTTGTTTAATAATTTTGAAATCACATAAATGGCTGACAACAAAAAAATTAAGACAGCTCTTGTATCTGTATTCCACAAGGACGGACTTGAAGAATTGCTGAGCTTGTTGAACTCACACGGTGTTAAATTTCTCTCCACAGGCGGTACAAAATCGTTTATCGACGGTCTTGGCTACCAATGCGATGCAGTGGAAGACCTCACCGGATATCCGTCAATCCTTGGCGGACGCGTAAAGACCCTTCACCCGAAAGTGTTTGGCGGCATCCTCAACCGCAGAGACAACGAGGGCGACCAACAGCAAATCAAACAATACGAAATACCTGAGATTGACCTCGTAGTGGTTGACCTCTACCCATTTGAAGAAACAGTGGCATCGGGCGCATCAGAAGCCGACATCATCGAGAAAATCGACATAGGCGGCATCTCACTCATCCGCGCAGCAGCGAAGAACTACAACGACGTGGTAATCGTGGCTTCGAAGAACCAATACGCACCGCTCTGCAAGATTTTGAAGGACAACGGCGACGCAGTGACTTCACTCGCCGACCGCCGCTTCTTCGCCAAGGAGGCATTCGGAGTGTCGAGCGCCTACGACTCTGCCATCTTCAACTATTTCGACACCGACTCGCAAAGCGACTTCCGCGTGGCCATCAACGGCTCGCGCCACTTGCGCTACGGTGAGAACCCACACCAGTCCGGCAAATTCTTCGGCGACTTCGACAAGATGTTTGAGCAACTCCACGGCAAGGAGATTTCCTACAACAACCTCCTCGACATCGACGCTGCTGTGAACCTCATCAACGATTTCGACGAGACAACGTTTGCCATCCTCAAGCACAACAACGCCTGCGGCATCGCTTCGCGCGCCACAATCCTCGAGGCATGGAAGGACGCCCTCGCCGGCGACCCAGTGTCGGCCTTCGGCGGCGTGCTCATCTCCAACCATGAGATCGACGCGGCTACAGCCGAAGAGATGCACAAGATCTTCTTTGAAGTGTGCATCGCTCCGTCCTACACCAAAGAGGCACTCGAGATACTCGAGCAGAAGAAAAACCGCATCATCCTGTTGCAGAAGTCTACCGAGTTGCCAAAGCAGCAATTCCGCTCAATCCTCAACGGAGTGCTCCGTCAGGACAAAGACCTCCGCAAGGAAACAGTTGCCGACCTCAAGCAGGCAACCGACAAAGCCATCACAGCAGAGCAGGCAGAGGACCTTCTGTTTGCCAACAAGGTGGTTAAGCACAGCAAGAGCAACGCCATCGTGCTTGCCAAAGGCAAACAACTCTTTGCAAGCGGCATCGGCCAAACATCGCGTGTAGACTCGCTCCGCCTGGCCATCGAGAAAGCGAAGTCGTTCAACTTCGACCTCAACGGCGCAGTCATGGCGTCGGACGCTTTCTTCCCGTTTGCCGACTGCGTTGAGATTGCCCACAAGGAAGGCATCGCAGCCGTAATCCAACCGGGCGGCTCAATCCGCGACAACGAAACAGTTGACTACTGCAACAAAAACGGCATTGCCATGGTGATGACAGGCATCCGCCACTTTAAACATTAAGCACAAACAGACTACAGAATAACAGCATGGGAATTTTCTCTCTGACACAAGAATTGGCCGTAGACTTAGGAACGGCAAACACGATTATCATCCACAATGATAAAATCGTAGTCGACCAGCCATCATACGTTGCTCTCGACACAAGCGGCAAACTCGTAGCCGTGGGCGAAGAGGCAAAGATGATGCAGGGTAAGGAACACTCAGGCATCCGCACCATCCGCCCATTGCGCGACGGTGTGATTGCCGACTTCAACGCAGCGGAACTGATGATCCGCGGACTTATCAAGATGGTAAGTTCGAAGCGCCACTGGTTCTCGCCGTCGTTGCGCATCGTGGTGTGCATCCCTTCAGGAAGTACAGAAGTTGAAATCCGCGCCGTACGCGACTCAAGCGAGCACGCCGGCGGACGCGACGTCTATATGATTTACGAACCGATGGCAGCAGCACTCGGCATCGGCCTCGACGTTGAAGCGCCAGAAGGCAACATGATTGTCGACATAGGCGGCGGCACAACCGAAATCGCCGTGATTTCGCTCGGCGGCATCGTTACCAACGAGAGCATCCGCATCGCCGGCGACGTGCTTACCAACGACATTCAGGAGCACATGCGCCGCGCACACAGCATGAAGGTGGGCGAACGCATGGCCGAACTCATCAAGATCAACGTAGGCTCT
Organism: Senegalimassilia sp.; assembly: GCA_963590085.1. Lineage (GTDB taxonomy): Bacteria > Bacteroidota > Bacteroidia > Bacteroidales > Muribaculaceae > Limisoma. The sequence goes on from CAVAOU010000041.1 coordinate 2,974, forward strand.
ACAGTTGCCGAGATGGAGAATCCGCCGGAAGACTACATCGTACACGGTCCTAACCAGATGACCGCCCTCCCGATGGAAGTGCCGGTATCCTACCAGGAGATTTCGCACTGCATCGAGAAGTCGATTCTGCGCATCGAGGCAGCCATCCTAAGCGCATTGGAGAAGACACCGCCGGAACTCTACGCCGACATCGTGCGCAACGGCATCTACATCTCAGGTGGAGGTGCATTGCTCCGCGGCCTCGACAAGCGCCTGTCGGAAAAGATTGGCATCAAGTTTATCGTAGCCGACGATCCATTGCACGCAGTGGCAAAAGGCACAGGCATCGCATTGAAGAACAGAGACAAATTCTCGTTCCTCATCCGATAATACACACTCAAGAAAAACTGTCAAGAAGGCGTCAACCTCAATGTTTGCGCCTTCTTGTATGTATAAAATCGAGGGACATAAGGCAATAGTGATACAACCAACCTATATCGCTGACAGTGAATAATATAATAAGTTTTTTCTTACGCCATTCATCGTGGATTGTGTTTGCGGTGCTCGTAGGGGCAAGTTGCTGGATGCTGTTTCACAACAACCCATACCAGCAGCATGTGTTCCTGACATCGGCAAACCGTGCATCGGCGGTGGTCTACAAAGGAGCCGGCGAGGTTACGTCGTACTTCAACCTGAAGTCGATCAACGCCGACCTCCAGGAGCGCAATGCCACCCTTGAGATGGAGATTATCAACCTCAAGCGGCAGGTGAACGACTACAAGACATTGCTTCAGCCCACAGGTGTAGCATTGCCCGACTCGGTGGCAGAAAACTACGAATACCATTTTGCCAACGTGATCAACAACAGCGTAACCCACGCCAAGAACTACATCACACTCGACAAAGGCCGCCAGGATGGTATCATGCCCGAGATGGGCGTGGTCGACCAGAACGGCGTGGTAGGCATTGTTGCCAACGTCAGCGACCATGCGGCGAGAGTGCTGTCGCTGTTGAACCCCGACATGCGTCTGTCGTGCAAGGTTAAGAACACCGACTATTTCGGCAGTCTTGTGTGGCACGGCGGCGACCCCTATCACGCAACCCTTGAGGAGATGCCAAAGCACGTGAAATTCCACCGCGGCGACACCATCGTGACCAGCGGCTATTCCACAGTATTCCCTCCCGGACTGATTGTCGGCGTGGTTGAAGGCAGCCAGAAAGCCACCGACAACAATTTCTTCTCGCTGAAAATCAAACTCACCACCGACTTCACCCGTCTGAGCACCGTGCGTGCCATCAAGAGCAAACTTGCGGGCGAGTTGAAGCAACTTGAGGAAGGAGGCGATGACAATGAGTAAGAGCATACTTCAATCCATAGCATTGTTTATCGTGCTGGCGCTGATACAGGTGCTTGTGTGCAACAACATCAGCATCTTCGGCTTTGCCACGCCCTACATCTTCATCTACGTCATACTCCGCCTGCCCGTAACGCTCCACCGCAACTGGGTGATGGTGGTAGGCTTCCTCGCAGGCCTGATTATCGACATTTTCAGCAACACAGCCGGCATGAACGCCCTTGCCTGCACATTGCTCGGAGCCATGCGCGACCCGATGATAAAACTCTATGTGGCACACGACGACGAGATTTCCGACCCCGTACCGTCGGCTAAGTCGCTCGGCCCTGGTGTGTACCTGAAGTACATGTTCTCCATGACGCTGCTGTTCTGCCTGTTGGTCACCTTCATTGAGGCCTTCACGCTCAACAACGCGCTTCTGTCGCTATACCGCGCCGTGGGATGCACCGCGCTGACGTTTGTCATCATGCTCGGCATCGACGCCCTCGCCACAGCAAAGAAAAATTAGGCCAATGAGAAAATACGACTTGGAAAACCGCAGATTCGTGATTGCCGGACTGATTATCGTCATTTCGCTAATCTACATCGTGCGCCTGTTCATTCTCCAAGTGGCCGACGAAACATTCAAGAAGAACGCCGACTCCAACGCCTTTCTGCGCAAAACCATCTATCCGTCGCGCGGCATGGTCTACGACCGCAAGGGGCAACTGATTGTGTTCAACCAGCCAGCCTACGATGTGATGGTAATCCCGAAGGAAATCCAAAACATCGACTCTCTCGACCTCTGCAACACGCTGCAGATCACGATGGACGACCTCCGCAAGAAGTTTGCCGACATGCGCGACCCGCGCCACAATCCCGGCTACTCGTCGTATACGCAGCAGGTGCTCATCCGCAACCTTTCCGTGGAGGATTACGGACGCCTGCAAGAGAAACTCTACCGCTTCCCCGGCTTCTTCATCCAGAAAAAGACCCTACGCAAATACAACCGCACGGCGGGCGCCAACGTGCTCGGCAACATCCGTGAGGTGAACCAGAACGACATCGAAAAAGACCCGTACTACAAGCCAGGCGACTACACCGGTGACCTCGGCATCGAGAAGAGTTACGAGTCGTATCTCCGCGGACGCAAGGGCGAGGAAATCCTCATCCGCGACGCCAGCGGCAGAATCCAGGGTCACTACGAAAACGGAGCGCGCGACATTGCCCCTATCTCGGGCAAGGACCTCACACTCAGCATCGACTACGACCTGCAGGAGTACGGCGAAAAACTGATGCAAGGCAAGATTGGCGCCATTGTGGCAATAGAGCCGCAGACCGGCGAGGTGCTCGCCCTCGTATCGAGTCCTGGCTACGATCCGTCGCTGCTCATAGGCCGCGAGCGCGGCAAGAACTACCGCGACCTCGTCAACAACAAGTACAAGCCGCTCTTCGACCGCGCCATCATGGCCGCCTACCCTCCCGGCTCGCAGTTCAAGCCCACGCAAGGTCTGATTTTCCTGCAGGAGGGCATCATCAACCTCACCACAATGTTCCCGTGCCACCACGGCTACATCAACGGCCGCCTCAAGGTGGGCTGCCACGGCCACGAGTCGCCGATATCGCTGAAGCCAGCCATCCGCACCTCGTGCAACAGTTACTTCTGCTGGGGCTTCAAGACTATGATTGACCGCCGCTCAAAGTACGGCTCGCCAAGCAAGGCATTCGAAATCTGGAAAAACTACCTCGTAGAGATGGGCTTCGGCTACAAACTCGGCATCGACCTGCCGGGCGAGAGCCGCGGATTCATCCCCAACAGCAAATTCTACGGCAAGGTCTACGGCGACAACCACTGGAGCGCCAACACCGTGATTTCTGTGGCAATCGGTCAGGGCGAAATCCTCGCCACCCCGTTGCAGATAGCCAACCTCGCCACAACGATAGCCAACCGCGGCTGGTACTACACCCCTCACGTTGTGAAGCAAATCAAGGGCGACCGCCTGCCGGCCGACTACACCAAGCGCCACACCGTGAGCATCGACCGCAAATACTACCAGGACATTGTCGAAGGCATGCGAATGGCAGTGACTGGCGGCACATGCCGACAGGCCCAGTTCGGCGACATCGAGGTGTGCGGCAAGACCGGTACGGCACAGAACCCGCACGGACGCGACCACTCCGCCTTCATGGGCTTCGCGCCGATGAACGACCCGAAGATTGCCATCTGCGTCTACGTGGAGAACGCTGGCTTTGGTGCCACCTTCGGAGTGCCTATCGGCGGACTGATGATGGAGAAATACCTCACCGGGCAGATAGCACCCCACCGCCAGTATCTGGAGGACCGTATGGTAGAGTCCAACACCATCATCTACAGCGGTGTGAAGAAGCATTAACCACTATTAAAAACGTCAACTATATGCTTAAAACCGACGTAAACGAAAGAAAATGGGAAACCCTGAGCAGCGAATACCTTTTCCGCCGCCCGTGGCTCACCGCCCGCCGCGACGTGGTTCGTCTGCCCAACGGCAACGAAATCCCTGAGTTCTACGTACTTGAATACCCCGACTGGGTCAACATCATAGCCACCACCACCGAAGGCGAATTTGTGTTTATCCGCCAATACCGCCACGGCATCGACCAGACGCGCTACGAACTTGTGGCAGGCTGCGTTGACCCCGGTGAAGACGCCCTCACTGCCGCCAAGCGCGAACTCTATGAAGAGACCGGCTACGGCAACGGCGAGTGGCGTGAGATTTCGGTGATTTCAGGCAATCCGAGCACCACCAACAACTGGACGCACTGCTTTGTCGCTGAAGGAGTTGAGCAAATAAGCACACAGCACCTTGAGAAGTCGGAGGACATATCCGTGCATCTCCTCTCCCTCGATGAGGTGCGCTGGCTTCTCGACCACGACGAGTTGAAGCAGTCTCTGATGGTTGCCCCGTTGTGGAAATATTTCGTCGAGAAGAAACTTATTTGACGATTTTTTTCTAATTTTGGCTATGACAAGTCTTCACCACAACCGACTTGTCGCTAATCTCATAAAACATGACTATGACTAACAAGAATATTCTCTCCGAATTATATAAGCAAGTGGCTGGCACAGAGCCAACTGAAGTAATCGAATTGCCGTCTTCAGGCTCCAACCGCCGCTATTTCCGCCTTACGGGCGAACGCTCGATGATTGGTGTGATAGGCACATGCAAGGAAGAAAACGAAGCCTTCCTCTACATGGCCAAGCATTTTGCATCGAAAAATCTGCCAGTACCTGAGATTTACGCCCACAGCGACGACAAGATGGCGTATGTGCAACAGGACCTCGGCGACACCCTACTCTTCAACGCCATCGAGAAGGGCCGCAAGACCACAGTGTTCAGCGACGAGGAAAAGACACTCCTTGCAAAGACCATCCGCCTGTTGCCCGACGTGCAGTTTGCCGGCGCCGACGGCATGGATTTCTCCAAATGCTACCCATCGTCGGAGTTCAACGCCCGCTCGATAATGTGGGATCTGAACTACTTCAAATACTGCTTCCTTAAGGCTACCGGAATGGAATTTCTTGAGGACAAACTCGAAGACGACTTCCAGCGCCTCACCGACGTGTTGCTCCGCAGTTCGTCGGCAACATTCATGTACCGCGACTTCCAGTCGCGCAACGTGATGATCAAGGACGGCGAGCCATACTTCATCGACTTCCAGGGCGGCCGCAAAGGCCCGGTGTTCTACGACGTGGCATCGTTCCTCTGGCAAGCCAAGGCCAACCTTCCCGACAGCCTGCGCGGCGAACTCCTTGAGGTGTATATCGACGCCCTCCGCAAATATAAGCCCGTGGACCGCGAATACTTCTACGCCCAGTTGCGCCACTTCGTGCTGTTCCGCACCCTTCAGGTGCTCGGCGCCTACGGCTTCCGCGGCTACTTCGAGAAGAAGCCACACTTCATCCAGAGCGTACCGTTTGCCATTGCCAACCTGCGCCACCTACTTGCCAACCCATATCCGGAATACCCCTACCTCTGCAAGGTGCTGAAAGAACTGGTAGAGTTGAAGCAGTTTACCGACGACCTTCAGAAGCACACGCTGACCGTGCGCGTGATGAGTTTCGCCTACAAGAAAGGCATCCCCAACGACCCGTCGGGCAACGGCGGCGGCTATGTGTTTGACTGCCGCGCCGTCAACAACCCAGGCAAATATGAGCGCTACAAACCATTTACGGGCCTCGACGACCAAGTGATAAAATTCCTTGAGGACGACGGCGAGATACTCGAATTCCTCGACCACGCCTACGCCCTTGTCGATGCTACAGTGCAGCGCTACAAAGAGCGCGGCTTCACCAACCTGATGGTTTGTTTCGGCTGCACCGGCGGCCAGCACCGTTCGGTCTACAGCGCGCAACACATGGCCGAACACATCAACAAGAAGTTTAACGTGAAGGTGGAACTCGTGCACCGCGAACAGAACATCGAACAGACATTCAACGCGAAATTCTAAGCCCTATGAAAGCAATGATTTTCGCCGCGGGCCTCGGCACACGCCTTCGTCCGCTCACCGACAACTGTCCGAAAGCGCTTGTCAAGGTTGCCGGGCGTCCGATGCTCGAACACGTCATTCGCCACCTGATTGCTTACGGGTTCAAGGACATCGTGGTCAACATCCACCATTTCGGACAGCAGATCATCGACTTTCTCGAGGCTAACGACAATTTCGGTGTCAACATACAAATCAGCGACGAGCGCGACGAGTTGCTCGACACCGGCGGCGGCATCCTCAAGGCACGCCCGCTGCTCGACGACGGCGAGCCTTTCCTCGTGCACAACGCCGACATCATGACCGACCTCAACCTCGCCGATTTCTACAACTACCACCTCGCCCACAGCGCCGACGCGTCGGTGCTCGTGGCCAACCGCAAGACCTCGCGCTACTTCGTGTTCTCGCCCGAGCGCCGTCTGCAAGGCTGGGAAAACATCAACACTGGCGAGACCCGTCCAGCAGGCTTCGCGCCCGCAGAAGGCCAGTTGCAATTGGCTTTCGGCGGCGTACACGTGATTTCCCCGTCGATTTTCGATGCGCTCGAGGGCTACAGCAACGAAGCGAAGTTCTCGATTACGCCGTTCTATGTCGACTCCTGCCAGCGGCTGAAGATTATGGGCTACACCCCCGATGCCGCCTACCAATGGTTTGACATCGGCTCGCCCGAGAAACTGGCACAGGCAGAAAGTGCACTGCGCAGCAATCACTAAACCATCATCGTCGGCAGCCTGCGAAGTGCTGCCGACTTTTTTTGCATATATGTTGATTATTACCAAAATTAGCCTATCTTTGCAGTCGACAGATTTACGCTGGCTCCCATCTGCAAATCTGCCTACACACTATAAAACCTAATTACTATGGCTAAAGATAAATTCACTTTAGAATACGACATGCGTAAAACACCGGTAGCGATGCTTTGGTCGTACATTTCCACTGCCTACGGCCTCAAGGAATGGTTTGCCGACGATGTGCGCCAGGCGGGCAAAGAGATGGTGCTCGACTGGAACGGCGTGGAACAGACAGTGCTGATCACCGCCATACGCACCGACCGCTTTGTAAGGTTTCACTGGAAAGACGAGCCAGACAAATCATACTTCGAACTGAAAATCACGCAATCCGAACTTACCGACGGCACGACACTCATCGTGACCGACTTTGCAGAACCCGACGAGGTGGACGAGGCCAAAGACCTCTGGAACTACCAGATAGAAAACCTGCAGCGACTGCTCGGCTGCATCTAACAAAATTCCGAATCTTTTTTAAAAGCATACATAATCAAAAAGGGTCGGCTCCACAGGGAGTCGGCCCGATTTTTCGCTTGTCCGCTTGAGAGAGTGTGTTAGCGGACAGCACTATTGAAAGAACCTAACATTTAGTTTACTTGAACAGA
>CAVAOU010000042.1:0-10159 GCA_963590085.1 Senegalimassilia sp.
AGACAACAGCGCACATCGATAACGACCGCTTTGTTGACAAATACAATGCGGTAGTAGAGGCCGTGTCTACTGAAGACATTTTCGAATCTATGGAGAAAGCAATCGATGATGTCGCAATTTTAGGGAATTGCAGGGAAGACGCCGATGTTCTAAAAAAATCATTGGAACTTTATGTGTTAACCTTTGATGAATGCATTGATTTTATCAGGGAATCTCTCTCTGACAACAAGAATATATTGGAAGAGTTTGATGCCTTAATGAAAAGAGTTAGACTTTACAATATTGAGAAGCCAATAGTTGTAATGTCTGCTAATTATGGTGTACCACAAAATCGAGAACGTGTATTGTTTATTGGATGTCGTAACGACCAAGAACTTATAACTGAAATACCGCCAACCGTAGCCGAGTGCAATCGTGTAAAAGTATATGAAGCCATTTGGGATATGGATACACTCAGCAATGGCGAAACTGCAACAAAATACAAAGAGCCTAAAACAATAGACCAGTATGAATGCGAGAAAAAACATCGTGCTTTACAAGGAGAGCTTGACGAGAATGGATTGCTTTATTCGGAATGGTCTAAAGTCGGCAGACTAGGTCATCGCTTTGCATTTGACGAAGACCCGTTCTATGTGGCAAATATGGATGAATTGAGAAAGCCTTCAATGCATAGGAAGATGGAACTATTCAACCATCAGACTAGTTTGCAAAGCGACACGGTTCGTGAGCGACTTAGAATTATTGCACGACATGGTGATTATGATGATGCAAAGGCAGAACTTAAAGAAAAGGGTCTGGAATCCAACAAACGTAACTATACCGTGCTTGACCCATTGGGACAAAGTCCGACAGTTTGCACTATGCCAGATGACTTTATTCACTATGCTGCGTGCCGGCCAATGACTGTGAGAGAAATGGCTCGTTTACAGAGTTTCGATGATTCTTTTGTATTCCAAGGAAAACGCCAGACGGGAGGCAATAACCGCCAAAAAGAGATACCGCAATACACATTGGTTGGCAATGCTGTCCCGCCACTTATGGCAAGGGCTATAGCGAACACCATTCTTAACCATATAAAATAGTATGCCAATGATACACATGAGGCCTTTCAACAAGTTAGAGGAGAATAATATAAGATTCCTCACTCAAAAGAACATTGAGTACACGCTTGTTCAAATAACAGGAACAGGCTACAAGAAAAGCATTCTCGATGCCACTGAACCCATGCGCCAATATTTTAAAGTTGTTGGCATGCATGATTATTCTCAACAGGCACAAGGCCAAGAGAATAAAGTTGTCCAATCAACAACAATATTGGATGAAACATCAATGTTCCCGACATCAACATCTCTATATCGTCCAGAAACCAAGAAGGGTGACCCTCGTATTTGGACTAATAACTTAAGAAAGCATTGTTTTCCCAACGACATTTTAATGATGCTTTATCATAATGAAAGATTATATGTGGTAAACCTAACGCATGTCGATATAGAAAAGATTTACAATTCGGTTATAATTACACCGCTCAAAGACTTGATAAAGGATGTAAACACTGTAATGATGAGCATGGCAAATGAATTGATAGATTTATTGCGCAGCGTTGCAAAGGAGTGGCATCCTGCCGAAATTCTTGCAGATACAGGAGTTGGACGTGCTATAGAAGCCATTCTTGGTATTGAGATGAATAATTCAAAGCAACCAGACTATAAGGGAATTGAGCTCAAAAGTTATCGAGAGAAACGACCTGGCGTAAGATCCGTTTTGTTTTCACAAGTTCCCGATTGGAGCAATAGTCGTATGAAATCTGCAAAAGAAATAGTCACTAAATATGGCTATCTACGACCAAATAAGGCTGGGCAGATGGTTAAGACTTATCAAAATACAATTAGTTGTGCAGCACCTAATGCTCAAAATCTTGGCATGACATTATATCCGATGGATGAAATTCTTGCAATTGAGGAGAAAAAGGCTAAAATGGACAAAGAGAATGTTGTAAAATACCTTAAGGCTGAAGATGTTGCGTTATGGCAACTACCTGTTCTTCATCAGCGTTTATTGGAGAAACATCACGAAACTTTTTGGATAGAAGTTGAGTCGCGTATAGAAGGAGATAAAGAGTTTTTCCGCCCTATACTGGTTGAACATACGAAGAATCCTGTAGTGTCTCAATTTGACAACCTTCTTGACGCGGGATATATAACAGTTGACTTGCTGTTATCACGCCCAAGAGGTAATGGAGACACGATATCATTCAAAATGGACAAGAAATCAAGGCCAATGCTTTTCCCTGAAAGTGAACAAATTAGGCTTCGCTAATAAATATTCATACTTTGTAAGAGAAATAGGAGAGGCTATCAGCGCATAAACTGCTTGAAATTGTCGAGCAGCGACAACTCGTCAACATGGTTGGCAAGTGATTCAGCAATTGCCGTCAACTGATGGTTGCTGATGGCTTGTGGCTCTACCTTGTCGTTTACTGTAAGGCGGAATCCGATAGTCGGGCTTGTGCCGTCGTCGGTTGCCAATTCGAGCAATTCTTTCGTTATCTTGTTGAAATCATCGGCAGTGCATGCCCCATCGCCACGCTCTGCCGTGTCGCCGCTACGCACAAAGTAGAATGCCCGCCCTCGGTTGCCGTTCATCTCGATGCGTGTGCGCACAAAAAGTTCGTCATCAACGGTCAAATCCAGTTCCATTGCCGTCAATCCTTCAGATTTTATGATGTTTTTGATGTGTTGCATATTCTTGTTTTGGTGCAAATGTATTCATTTAATCTGATTGCCGGTGCGCATTATTCCACTTTTTGCTGTAATTTTGGGGCGTAGAATTTTAGAGATATGGACATTTCTGAATTGTGCGGACTGCTGATGCCGGCAGCCCGCGTTGCGGCTTTGAGCAAATGCTTGAAAGACAAGAAAATCAAACGTGTGAAGATGGACGGCCTGGTGGGCTCTGCGCCCGCCGTGGTGTTCTCGCGCCTGCCAAAGTTGAAGCAGCCTTACCTGGCTGTGGCAAACGATATGGACGAGGCCGGATATCTCTACAACGACCTTTGCCAGATTCTTGGCGACGAGGCTACACTGATTTTTCCGTCGGGCTATAAGCGCGACATCAAATACGGGCAGACCGACCCTCCATCGCAGATTCTCCGCTCTGAGGTGCTGAGCCGTTGGGGCGACAGCAAACTGCAGATTGTGGTGACCTATCCCGAGGCGCTTGCCGAGAAGGTGGCGCCGCGAAAGGAGATTGAGAACAGCACGCTCACCTTCCGCAAGGGCGGTACTGCAGACCTCACGGAAACAGCCAAGCGCCTGCGCGACTTCGGCTTCACTACGGTCGACTATGTGTATGAGCCAGGGCAGTTTGCCGTGCGCGGCTCCATCCTCGACATCTTCTCCTTTGCCAACGAGCAGCCTTACCGCATCGACTTCTTCGGCGACGACATTGAGAGCATACGCACCTTCAACATTGAGACGCAACTCTCGGAGCAGTCGGTCGACGAGATTACCGTGGTCAACAACCTGAATGCCGGCACGGCGGATGGCACATCGCTGCTCCGCTTCGCCGGAAAGGACACCGTGCTTCTGCTCCACGACCGCGAATGGCTGTGCCAGCGCGTGCATGCCGTGGCTGAGGAAACGCTGTCGGAGAGCGCCGTGGTGGCGCGCGAAGGCGATGCACACGCGATGGACAATGTGGTCGACGCCAACCAGTTTTGCGCCGACCTCGACGGCTTCCGCTCGGTGGACTACGCCGTGAGCAACCGCGGCACCTACGATGCCTCGCTCACCTTCAACACGTCGCTGCAGGGAGTGTTCCACAAGAATTTCGACATCATCAGCACGTCGTTCCGCCAGTTTGAGCAGGACGGCTACCAGATATGCATCCTCTCCGACAGCGAGCCGCAGTTTGAGCGTCTGCGCTCAATCTTCGACGACCGCCACGACGAAATCCATTTCACCCCGGTGCTGCGCACCCTACACGAGGGATTTGTCGACAACGACCGCAAGATCTGCGCGTTCACCGACCATCAGATTTTCGAGCGCTTCCACAAATACACGCTGAAGAGCGACCGCGTGCGCTCCGGCAAACTCGCCCTGTCGCTCAAGGAACTGTCGCAAATCGAGGTGGGCGACTACATTGTCCATGTGGACCACGGCGTGGGCCGCTTCGGCGGACTCGTGCGCACTGCCGTCAACGGCAAGATGCAGGAGATGATCAAACTCACGTATCTCAACGACGACAAGATTTTCGTGTCGATCCATTCGCTCCACAAACTTGCCAAATACCGCGGCAAGGAGGGCATTGAGCCTCGGCTCAACAAACTCGGCTCGGGGGCTTGGAACAAGGTGAAGGAGCGCACCAAGACCAAACTCAAGGACATTGCGCGCGACCTTATCCGCCTCTACGCTGCGCGCCGCAAGGAGCAGGGCTTTGCCTATTCGCCCGACGGCTATCTGCAGCACGAACTGGAGGCGTCGTTTATCTACGAGGACACGCCCGACCAACTGAAGGCTACGGAGGCGGTGAAGGCCGACATGGAAAGCAACCGCCCTATGGACCGCCTGATTTGCGGCGATGTGGGCTTCGGAAAGACGGAGGTGGCAATCCGCGCGGCGTTCAAGGCTGCCACCGACGGCAAGCAGACCGCTGTGCTGGTGCCTACCACGGTGCTGGCCTATCAGCATTTCACCACCTTCAGCGAGCGCCTGAAGGAATTTCCTGTGCGGGTGGACTATCTTAGCCGTGCGCGCAAGCCGAAGGACGTGAAGCGCATACTCGAAGAACTCAAAGAAGGCAAAATCGACATACTCATCGGTACTCACAAACTCATCGGCAAGAGCGTGCATTTCAAGGACTTGGGGTTGCTTGTCGTTGACGAGGAACAGAAATTTGGCGTGAGCGTGAAGGAGAAACTCAAGCAGATGAAGGTCAATGTCGACACCCTCACGATGTCGGCTACGCCGATTCCGCGCACACTGCAGTTCTCGCTCATGGGCGCGCGCGATTTGAGTGCCATCAACACTCCGCCGCGCAACCGCTATCCGATTATCACATCGGTCACCGCCCTCGACGACGACATCCTCAAGGAGGCCATCAACTTCGAACTGGCGCGCGGCGGACAGGTGTTTATTGTGAACAACCGCATTGAGCAACTTTTCGACCTCGAGAGCCGTGTGCGCCGGCTGGTGCCCGACGCGCGCACCATCATCGGTCACGGCCAGATGGCTTCCGACAAACTGGAACAGACAATCATCGACTTCGCTTCGCATCAGTACGACGTGCTGCTCGCCACAACAATCATTGAGAGTGGCATCGACATGCCGAACGTCAACACCATAATCATCAACAATGCGCAGAACTTCGGCCTGAGCGAACTCCACCAGTTGCGCGGCCGTGTGGGGCGTAGCAACCGCAAGGCGTTCTGCTACCTCCTTGTGCCGCCCGAAGCGTCGCTCACCCCAGTGGCGCGCCGTCGCCTGCAGGCCATCGAGAGTTTCTCCGATCTGGGCAGCGGCATCCACATTGCCATGCAGGACCTCGACATCCGTGGTGCGGGCAATCTGCTCGGCGCTGAGCAGAGCGGATTTATTGCCGACCTCGGTTATGAGACTTACCAGAAAATCCTCAAGGAGGCTGTGCTGGAACTGAAGACGGAGGAGTTTGCCGACACCTTCGCCGAGGAAAACGCCTCGGCCGCCGACACTACCTATGCCAACGACTGCACGATTGAGAGCGACCTCGAAATCCTTTTCCCGGCCGACTATGTGCCGCAGGAGAGCGAACGCATACTTCTCTACCAGGAACTCGACAACATGGAGCGCCAGGAGGATGTTGATGCCTTCTGCCGCCGGTTGGAGGACCGCTTCGGCCCGATTCCCGATCAGGCGCGCGAGTTGATCATGATTGTGAGTCTGCGCCGCCTTGCACGCCAACTCGGCATCGAGAAGATTGTCCTGAAGCAGGGACACATGACCATGTTCTTCGTGTCGTCGGACAATGCCGCCTACTATCAGTCGCCGGCGTTTGGCCGCATCCTGACCTATCTGCAGCAGAACGTGCGCACCACCAAACTCAACGAGCACAACAACCGCCGCTCAATGCGCATCGAAGGCATAGCCACCGTCAAGGCCGCCACCGAAACCGTCACCTCCATTCTCCACCTCCCCGCCTGCTGATGATTGCTTTAATGCGGATTTTATTGGCGATAGGCTTGTGAGCAAGAAAGAAATGCAATATCTTTGTTGGCGATTAGAACCAAAAATATGATAAAAAGGTTTCACGAAGCATATTGAAAATGTCGGGTCAAAGCACTGTTAACAAGATAGAAAAGAGGCTCAGAGGAAAGGGTCGTGGTTCGATAGTCTTTCAGCAAGACTATGCCGACTGTGGAACACCCTCTGCTGTGAAGTCAACATTCCATAGAATGTATATCGATGGAATGCTGATACGTTTGGCTCATGGCATATATTATTATCCGAAAGAGGACAAAAATTACGGACTTGGCATTGTCTATCCATCAGTAGAAGATATCGCTCAGGCAATCGCTAAACGAGACAGGGCAAAGATTGTGCCTATGGGAGCGTATGCGATGAACAGGCTTGGACTATCCACGCAGATGCCTATGAATGTTGTGTTCCTGACCAACGGCGCACCACGGCGGATTAAGATAGGTAACGGACATGGAATCCTTTTCAAGCACTCGTCATCGGGCAAGAACTTTGCCTATAAATCAGAGTTGATGATGCTTGTAGTTTCTGCTATGCGCACCATCGGAGAAGATAAGATTACAGATAAAGAACGTGGTATTCTTGTCGAACATGTGAAGAATATCAACGACTGTGATTTCAACCACGACATCAAACTTGCGCCAGCATGGGTTCGCAAAATACTATTGACACGATGAAATTCATAGATTTGCCTGAAGATAAACAAAGGGAAGCCATCAATACCGTGGCATTGCAGACAGGTCTACCGCCCTCGAGCATAGAAAAGGACTGGTGGGTAACGCAGGTGCTTAAAGCCCTACATACGTTGCCATATGCAGAGCATATTGCTTTCAAAGGAGGTACAAGTCTAAGCAAGTGCTGGAATTTGATTGACAGATTTTCAGAAGATGTAGATATTGCGCTGAGCCGTGAGTTCCTTGGCTTTGGCGGTGAATTGTCGAAGACTCAAATCAGCGACAAACTCCGCCGGGCTGCCTGTACTTTTGTAAGGGAGAAGATGCAATTCGATGTGCGTAGTGCCTTGTTGAACCTGAAAATAAAGTCAGAATCATTTTCTGTGGACGTGGTTGTCACACCAATTACAACAACCGACCCCGAGGTGATAACGGTTACTTACCGCAGCATGTTTGATGTTTCGCCCTATATCAAGAATACGGTGAAGATTGAAATCAGCGGAAGGTCGATGATGGAACCTATTGAAAAGAAGGCAATCAACGCTTCCATTGACAAACATTTCCCTAAGTCGCCATTTGCAGAAGATGCATTTGAGGTGAATGCCGTTATCCCTGAGCGCACCTTCCTTGAAAAAGTATTTCTGTTGCATGAAGAATTCAAAAAGGATGTAGTCAGAGTGGAGCGAATGTCGCGACACATCTATGATTTGGCAATGATGATGGACACCGAGAGTCAAATAGCGGCTCGTGCTATACATAATGAAGCATTGTACAGGGCTGTGCTTGAACACCGCCGCAAATTCATCGGGTTGAAGGGTTTCAACTATGACGAACTTTATCCAGACTCGCTGTGTATTGTTCCAAGCGAGGATGTTGCTACGCTTTGGAAAGAAGACTATAAATTTATGTGTGACCACATGATTTACGGACCGCTACCGTCATTTGATGAACTAATTGACAAGTTAGCTTTGCTGAATATGCAAATAAGGCAATTAGGTTATCTTAAAAGATGAACATATAGGAAATATATCAGGATTCTCACAAATCTTCAGATACAAAAAAGATAGCCGCGGGCGGATGCTCGCGGCTATCTTGTTTAGCCTTTGGATTTATTCAATCTCGGATTACTTGCTTTCGCTGTCGTCGATTGTACAAACGCTTACGCGGTTCCAGTCAGCCTCAGAGAACATGTCACCGATACCGTTGCCGGCTGCGTCGATGCGCTTAGCGTTGATTTTGTAACGCTTAACGAGGATGTTCTTAACTGCCTCTGCACGTGCGTTAGCGATCTTCTCGTTAACTTCCTTGCTACCTTCTGGAGAAGCGAAGCCACGGATAACGACCTTAGCGTCTTTGTGGTTGTTCAAGTAAGTAGCGATACGCTCTACGTTAGGCAACTGTGCGTTGTCGACAGTTGATTTGCCCTTGCCGAATGTAACGACTGACTCCATTGAACGAGTGTTGTTAGTCTGTACTTCCTTAACAACTTGAGGAGCGCGGTTCTTGAGATCCTTGATAGTGTCGTTGAGGTCGCTGATAGTGTTGTTAGCGTCCTTAAGTTCTGCGTTCTTCTTGTTGAGGTCGCCACGCAATTGGTTGATCTTTGCGTTGAGACCGTCGATTTCGTTCTGGTCGTAGAGATCAGCGTAAGTGAAGTGGTGAGTACCGTTGCTAGTCTTGAAGTGGTAAGCGATACCTGCCATTACTTCCCAGTTCGCGTTGTTAGAGCTGAATACAACTGCGTTGTGAGCGTCGCGGCCTTCGATGTTCCAGTTGATTGCTGGCTTGAGGGCCAATGTCCACTGACGGTCGCTGCCAAGGTTGAAACCGAAGTTCAAACCAACCTTAGTAGTCATGAAGTTAGTTGAGTGACCGTCAACTTTGTTGTATGTGTAAACGTGACCCCAACCGATACCACCGATTGCTTCGATTTCAAACAAACGTGGTTTGCCGTTGTAGCCACCAAAGAGGTTCATAAGGTTCAAACCACCGTTAAGAGAGAGAACGCTGTGGTCGAATGCTGTGCGAGTGCCACGGTGTCCGAAAACGCCTGCAGTGTTTACACCTGCTGTAAAGTCAACGCCAGTCTTGAATACTGGAGTGAACTGCTTGTAAACTTCTACACCAAACTGACCGCGCCAGTTGTCGAAGAAATCAGCGTTGTGGTTCAATGGCTGAGTTGCGCCTACGTTAAGGCCAACTGACCAGTTGTCTGTAAATTTAGTGCCTGTAAGGGCTTTGTCTGCGGCATTGGCAGAAAGGATAGATGCTGCCAAAGCAAGAGTGAAAAGTACTTTTTTCATTAATAATTGATTTTTAATTACGTATATAAGAACAACCGACATTCGAAAAGGTTTACAGAAAATCAGATTTTTTTTCAAAAAAAGATATTTTTTAGACAAAACGCCTAAAAATCACTATCTTCGCACAATAAAATTTTTTTATGGAAACTGCAGAAAAATTAGACAAGGTCGATATTCAGATTCTTCGCACACTTCAGGGAAATGCCCGACTCACGATTAAGGAACTGGCACAGAGCGTAAACCTGTCGTCTACGCCGGTGTTTGAACGGCTGAAACGGTTGGAAAACCGCGGCTACATCCAGAAATACATCGCTGTGCTCAATGCCGAGAAACTCAACCAGGGGTTTGTGGTGTTCTGCAACGTGAAGATGCGCCAAATCAACCATGCCATCGCTGCGGAGTTCACTCGGATTGTGCAGGAAATCCCGGAGGTGACCGAATGCTACAACATCAGCGGCAGTTTCGACTATCTTCTGAAAATCCACGCGCCCGACATGAAGTACTATCAGGAATTTGTGCTCAATGTGCTCGGCCGCATCGAGTATCTCGCTTCAGTGGAAAGCATCTTCGTGATGGACGAACTGAAGCATGAGTACGGCATACATATATAATAAGGAACGCCTTTATATAATATAAGGAGCGGCACTGGCACTATTTTGAGTGCTTGGCGTGGGCGGCGCGCAGGCGGTGGTGATAGCCGCGCTTCTTGTAACTGGGGCCGTTGTAGTGGTAAGCAAAATTGCTCCAGTCTTTTTTCTTAAGGTATTTCACCAGGTCGCGGTTGATGCAGAACTGTGCGAACAGTTCGAGTTGCTCGGCTTCCGATTCCGACATCCGCTCTACAAACTCGTCGATAGAGGCGCATCCGCAACTCTTCCAGTTGAATCCTCCAATCTGAAACATTCCCCAGAAGGCAGCCTTGTTGGCTGCGTCGCTGCTGATGGTACGCGCC
>CAVAOU010000043.1:0-10133 GCA_963590085.1 Senegalimassilia sp.
GGCAGTGACCGACTCATTTGACGTTTCCAATAGAGAAAAATATCGTCCTGCATTCCACCACTCTCCGCTTTGGGGCTGGATGAACGACCCCAACGGAATGTTCTACAAGGACGGCGAATGGCACATCTACTATCAGCACAACCCTTACGGCTCGAAGTGGCAAAACATGACCTGGGGCCACTCCACATCGACCGACCTCATCCACTGGAAGCACCTTCCTGAGGCTATCCGTCCCAACGGACTCGGCGCCGTGTTCAGCGGCAGCAGCGTGATTGATGCCGACAACACTGCGGGCTTCGGCAAGGACGCCGTGGTTGCGATGTACACCTCTGCCGGCACAAGCCAGATGCAGAGCATCGCATCGAGCACCGACAACGGCACTTCGTTTACCACCTATCCTGGCAATCCCGTGATTTGCCTCGAGAGCGAAGCGCGCGACCCGAAGATGTTCTGGAACAACGACATTAAGCAATGGAATCTTGTTCTTGCCAACGCTCTCGACCACGAGATGCTCATCTTCACCTCGTCCGACCTCAAGGCATGGACGCTGCAAAGCCGTTTCGGCAAAGGTCTGGGCGCACAGGGCGGCGTATGGGAATGCCCCGACTTGTTCCGCTTGCCTGTAGCCGGCACCAACGAGTCGAAGTGGATGTTTATCTGCAACATCAACCCTGACGGACCTTTCGGCGGCAGCGGCACTCAATACTTCATCGGCGATTTCGACGGCAAGACATTTACCGTCGACACCGACAAGGACGGCAACGTGCCTACAAAATGGCTCGACTACGGCAAGGACCACTATGCCACCGTTACCTGGAACAACGCTCCCGACAACCGTCGCACTGCCATCGGCTGGATGAGCAACTGGCAATATGCAGCCGACGTGCCTACAATGCAGTACCGCAGCGCCAACACTCTCCCGCGCGAAATTTCGCTCTTCCGCGCTCCCGACGGCGAGGTCTATGCAGCAAGCACTCCTTCTCCTGAACTCGCAGCCCTGCGCGGCAGCGTGGCTCAGCGCCTCGACAAGGCGAGCATCGGCAAGAATGCCCGTTCGCTCCGACTTCCGTCGGCCAACGACGGCGTTTGCGAAATTCTGCTCACCATCGATGCGGCGAAAGCCGAATCGTCGGAGGTGGCGCTCTCCAACGCCAAGGGTGAAAAGGCGGTTATCGTCTACAACCCTAAAGACCACACACTGTCGTTCGACCGCACAAAGAGCGGCATCGTTGACTTCAGCGAGAATTTCCCGGCAGTGACCACAACGCCCACCCACGAGAACAAGGGTAAAATTGCGCTCCGCCTCTACATCGACCGCTCAAGCATTGAGGTGTTTGGCAACGACGGCGAGTGCGTGATGACCAACCTCGTGTTCCCTACCACGCCCTACTCCACTCTCAGCATCTCTGCAAAGGGCGGAAAGGCGAAGGTGAGCAACCTCAAAGTCTACACGCTAAACATTAACTAACCTATAAAAACAAAGACTACGGATATGGCACAGACACTTGTCACCAATCGCAAATCGTTCCTGATGCAGATAGTCCCGGTGATGCTCTGCTTCTTCGTGATGGGCTTTGTCGACCTCGTCGGCACAGCGTCCAACTATGTGCAGAAGGATCTTGACCTCACCGACTCGCAGGCCAACCTCTTCCCTTCGCTCGTGTTTTTCTGGTTCCTGATTTTTTCGGTTCCAACGGGCATGCTGATGAACAAAATCGGCAGAAAAAAAACAGTTCTCATCAGTTTGATAGTAACTGCAGTTTCTCTGTTCGTTCCTACACTTGGCGACAACTACGCCATCATGCTTATCTCCTTCTCTCTGCTCGGCATCGGCAATGCCATCATGCAGACTTCGCTCAACCCGCTGGTGTCGAACCTCATCAGCAGCGACAAGTTGGCGTCGACACTCACCTTCGGACAGTTTGTCAAGGCCATCGCTTCGTTCCTTGCGCCGATAATCGCCGCCTGGGGCGCTACAACGGTGTTGCCTACATTCGGCTTGGGCTGGAGAGCATTGTTTGCCATCTACGCTATTGTCAGCCTTCTCTCAATATCCCTGCTTGCAG
This sequence comes from Senegalimassilia sp., assembly GCA_963590085.1. Lineage (GTDB taxonomy): Bacteria > Bacteroidota > Bacteroidia > Bacteroidales > Muribaculaceae > Limisoma. Next base: position 2,067 of record CAVAOU010000043.1, read on the forward strand.
CAACACCAATCGATGAGGAGAAGCCCGACAAGGCTTCGAGCATCGGCAGTTGCATCAAATTGCTCGGCCGCCCGTTCGTGCTGCTCTGCTTCATCGGCATCATGTGCCATGTGGGCATCGACGTGGGCACCAACACCACAGCACCGAAGATTATCATGGAGCGCCTGGCGCTTCCGCTCGAAGAGGCGGGATTTGCCACAAGCGTATACTTCATCTTCCGCACCATCGGCTGCTTCCTCGGCGCCATCATCCTCCGCTCGGTTTCGCCTAAGACGTTCTTCGCGCTGAGCGCCGTGATGATTCTTGCAGGCATGTGCATCCTCTTCGGCTGCAAATCGCTCGTGCTGCTCAACATCGGCATCGGTCTGATTGGCTTCGGCAACTCCAATGTGTTCTCAATCATCTTCTCGCAGGCTCTGGTAAGCACTCCGGAGAAGAAAAACGAGGTGTCGGGACTGATGATCATGGGTCTCTTCGGCGGCACCGTCTTCCCTCTCGCAATGGGCTACGCAGCCGACGCTGTAGGCCAAGTCGGCGCAGTGGCTGTGATGACCGTCGGTGTGGTTTATCTGCTCTACTACACTCTGAAAATCAAGAAAATCTAACATACAAAAAACCATCATATATGAACGACATAGTTGTGGGAATGGGCGAAGCCCTCTGGGACGTCCTTCCTGAAGGAAAGAAAATAGGCGGCGCTCCTGCCAATTTCGCATACCACGTTTCGCAGTTGGGACTGCCCAGTTGTGTGGTAAGCGCCGTGGGCGACGATGCTCTCGGCAATGAAATCATCGACAACTTCACCGACAAGGGTCTCAACCAACTCATCGAGAAGGTGCCTTACCCTACAGGCACAGTGCAGGTGGAAATCGACCAGGCGGGCGTGCCTCAATACGAAATCAAGGAGAATGTGGCATGGGACAACATCCCCTACACCGAGCACCTTGAGGCTCTCGCCAAGAAGACACGCGCGGTTTGCTTCGGCTCTCTCGCACAGCGCAACGTAGTGTCGCGCACCACCATCAACCAGTTTCTCGACGCAATGCCAAAGGGCGACGACAACCTTGTGGTGTTTGACGTGAACCTCCGTCAGGGTTTCTACAACAAAGAAATTCTCTGCAACTCAATGGAGCGCTGCAACATCCTCAAGATCAACGACGAGGAACTCGTAACCGTAAGTCGCATGTTCGGCTATCCGGGCATCGACCTGCAGGACAAATGCTGGATTCTCTTGGGCAAATACAACCTCAAGATGCTCATCCTCACCTGCGGCATCAACGGCAGTTACGTGTTCACCCCAGGCAACGTGTCGTTCCAGCCAACACCAAAGGTTGAAGTGGCCGACACCGTCGGCGCCGGCGACAGTTTCACCGCTGCCTTCATCGTTTCGGTGCTGAAAGGCAAGACCGTGGCAGAGGCCCACACCCTCGCCGTGAAGACATCGGCATTCGTCTGCACCCAAAACGGCGCAATGCCCCTGCTCCCAAAGGAACTTACTGACTAAGAGCACCGGAAATACGGACTCTGTACAACTGACTTACTGACTAAGCGCAACAATAAGATTCTCCGCGCCGCCCCGCAAAGGCGGCGCTTTTCTATTCGAAAACTCCGTGCTAAATGCACACTTTTTTCGAATAAGCAATTGCCGTTACAAAAATAAAGCCTATATTTGTAGTCGAAAACTCTGTGTTAAATGCTCACTATTTTAGAATAGGACTATGATTAAACGCAACAATTACCTGTCGGAACTCATCGATTTTCAGGGCAACGGCATGATAAAAGTGGTTACCGGAATGCGCAGATGCGGCAAATCGTACCTGCTGTTTGAGATATTTGCCTCATATCTTGAGCAACAAGGCACACTCTCCGACCACATCATAAAAGTAGACCTCGAAGACTACAAAAACCGGGAACTGCGTAACCCCGACAATCTTTATGAATATGTGGAAAGCAGAATCACCGACAACGGGAAATACTATATCCTGCTGGACGAGGTGCAGATGCTCGATCATTTTGAGGACGTGCTCAACGGATTTCTCCGCATGAAAAACGTTGACACATACGTCACTGGCAGCAATGCAAAATTCCTGTCGAAGGACATCGTCACCGAATTCCGCGGCAGAGGATGCGAGATAAAGATGTATCCGCTCCGTTTCAGCGAATTCATGTCGGCTTTTACGGGAAGTGCTCAAGCGGGATTAAATGAATATATGCTCTATGGAGGTCTGCCTCAGGTGCTTTCCTACACCAACGACGAACAGAAAGTGAGATTTCTGGAATCGCTCTTCGACGAGACTTACCTGCGCGACATCAAAGAGCGCTACAACATACGCCGCGATGCCGACCTCGACGAACTAGTCAACATCATCGCTTCGGGAATAGGGGCATTGACCAATCCCAACAAACTGGCAAACTCATTTCGCAGCGAAAAGAAGTCGCAAATCTCCTACGATACCGTTAAAGCCTACATCGATTATCTCTGCGACTCGTTTCTCGTGGAGAAAGCCACTCGCTTCGACATCAAAGGGAAACACTACATCAATTCGCCTTACAAATATTACTTTATGGACCTTGGCCTGCGCAATGCACGCATAAACTTCCGTCAATACGAGAAAAGCCATCTGATGGAAAACGTAATCTACAACGAGTTGCGCGTGCGTGGATTCAATGTCGATGTGGGTGCTGTGCCAGTTGTAAAAGCCGACCTCGACGGGAAACGCAGGCGGTCAACGCTCGAGGTGGACTTCGTATGCAATCTTGGGAGCCGCAGATACTACATTCAGTCGGCCTACAGAATGGAGTCGGAAGAGAAAATACGCCAAGAGCGGGCTTCCCTGCTAAATGTCAACGACTCGTTCAAGAAAATTATCGTAATCGGCGAAGAATGTCCCGTAACGAGAGATGACCACGGCATCACAACCATTAGCATCTACGACTTTCTGTTGAAAGATAATTCCCTGGAACTGTAATTCTATTCGAAAACTCCGTGCCAAATACACACAGTTTTCGAATAGGGTGTGATTGAATAGCGCTGGCGACGGCGTAAAGCAAGCCGCCCTCCGCGGAAATCCGTGGAGGGCGGCTGTTGTTTTGTAGCTGTTCGCTTAGTCGCGGCTGTTGCCGAAGAAGCGGAGCAGGTAGAGGAACAAGTTGATGAAATCCAGATAGAGGGTCAATGCACCGAGTGTTGCAATCTTGCCCACCGACGAAGAGTCGCTGTATTCCACCATCTGTTTGATTTTCTGAGTGTCCCAAGCAGTGAGGCCAATGAAGAGACCTACGCCAACAAGCGAGATAATCCAGTCCAATGCGCTGCTTGCCACGAAGATGTTGACAAGCGTGGTGATTACCAAACCGATAAGCACCATGAAGAGGATTGAGCCAAACTTAGTGAGGTCGTTCTTGGTGAGGAAGCCATAGGCTGCCATTGCGCCAAACACGCCTGCAGTGATAAGGAACGTGTAGCCAATCGACGTAAGGTCGTAGGCCCCAAAAATCGACGACAGCACCACGCCGTTGATTATCGCGTAGACGTAGAACAGCAGCGATGCCGTCAGATTGCTCAACTTGTTGATTGCTGAAGAGATGACAATCACGCAAATCAATTCAGCGCCGATGAGGCCGAAGAATGTGAGTTTGCTTGAGAAGATAGCCATCATGATTGATGGTTGCGAAGCCACATAGAAAGCGGCAAGCGCCGTTACGATGAGGCCGAAGAACATTCTGCCAAACACACCGCGCATCACCTTCGACACGTCGTGCGTGAGGACTGTTGTCTGGCCGTAGCCATAACCGTATTGTCCGTTGTAATTTTCCATTTTCTTTCTTTTTTAATGATTTACGATGTGAAGATAACGTTAATTCTCAGTGCGTTGTTCACAATCGTAGTTAATTAATGCTAACTGTCCAGTTAAGGCGACAATCCGACTCTTCTACATGCGGTCGGGCACTTCGATGCCGAGCATCCAGAAGCCCTGACGGATGATGTTGCCGATGGTGCGCGACAGAGACAGACGGAAACCGCGCACGTTGGCGTCGGCCTCGCCGAGAATCTGATAGTCGTGGTAGAACTGGTTGTACTCTTTGACAAGTTCGTAGACGTAGTTTGCCACCAGTGCCGGGCTGTAGTTCTTGCCTGCTTCGGCTACGATTGCAGGGAAGTCGACGAGACGCTGGATGAGGGCGATCTCCTTGTCGTTAGGCGTAACAGCCGCAGCGTCGTAGGTCTCAGCAATCTGCTTGTCGGCAGCCTTGCGGAGCACCGACTGGATACGGGCGTAGGTGTACTGCACAAATGGTCCAGTGTTGCCGTTGAAGTCGATCGACTCCTTCGGGTTGAACGTCATGTTCTTGCGCGGGTCAACCTTGAGGATGAAGTATTTCAGCGCGCCGAGGCCGATGATTGTAGAAATCTTGTCGGCTTCTTCCTGCGAGAGGTCCTTGAGTTTGCCCATCTCTGCCGACATGTCCTTGGCGTTCTTCACCATGTCGTCCATAAGGTCGTCGGCATCGACCACCGTACCCTCGCGCGACTTCATCTTGCCTTCAGGCAACTCCACCATACCGTAGGAGAAGTGCACAAGGTCCTTGCCCCACTTGAATCCGAGTTTGTCGAGCAGGAGCGAAAGCACCTGGAAGTGGTAGTTCTGCTCGTTGCCCACAACGTATATCATCTTGTCGATTGGGTAGTCCTGATAGCGGAGTTTAGCAGTGCCTATGTCCTGGGTCATGTAGACCGACGTGCCGTCGCTGCGGAGCAGCAACTTGTGGTCGAGACCGTCGGCAGTGAGGTCAGCCCATACGGAATTGTCCTCCTTGCGGTACATGATGCCCTTCTCCAAGCCTTCGAGCACCTTCTCCTTACCCTCGAGATAAGTCTGGCTTTCGTAGTAGATCTTGTCGAAGTCCACGCCCATGCGCTTGTAGGTCTCGTCGAAACCGGCATAAACCCAAGAGTTCATTGTGCGCCACAGCGAGCGTACCTCCTCGTCGCCGGCTTCCCAGCGGCGGAGCATCTCGCGAGCCTCCTGCATCAATGGCGATGCTGCCTCGGCGTCCTCCTTGCTCATGCCTTTCTCCTCAAGTTCTTTGACCTCGGCTTTGTAGTGCTTGTCGAAAGCCACATAGAAGTCACCAATCAAGTGGTCGCCCTTCTTGCCGGTCGACTCAGGCGTAGCGCCGTTGCCCCATTTCTGCCAAGCGAGCATCGACTTGCAGATGTGGATGCCGCGGTCGTTCACGATGTTGGTCTTCACCACCTTGTAGCCGTTGGCTTTCATGATGCGCGACAGGCTGAATCCCAGCAGGTTGTTGCGCACGTGGCCAAGGTGAAGAGGCTTGTTGGTGTTTGGCGACGAGTATTCAATCATCACCAGTTCGCTGTCGGGAGTCTCAGTCTTGAAGCCGTAGTCCTCTGTGCTGCGGATGTGGTCGAGCACTCCGAGCCAGAATTTCGGCTCTACGGTTATGTTAAGGAAACCCTTGATTACGTTGAACTTCTGCACAGCCTCACAGTGCTCCACCAGATAGTCGCCAATCTCCTGAGCCGTAGCGTCGGGAGCCTTGTGCGAAGCCTTGAGATAGGGGAACACCACAATGGTGAGATTGCCTTCGAATTCCTTTTTGGTGGTTTGAGGCACGATCGTTTTTGCCTCAACGTCAATACCATAGAGCGACTTCAGCGCCTCGGCTGTAGCCGCAGAAATAATACCATCAATCGACATTTATCTTATTTTTTCTTTTTGTTCTTTGTGTCACACATTATTGCAGTTTACAAAGATAGGCATTTTCCGAGTTAACGTCAAAATTTGTTGCGTAGTTTCGCGGTTTTCAATAGTTTTGTAGAGATGAACAAGACAGAACAGGTCATAGGCACGGAGATTTTGCGCCGTCTGCCCTACGAGCCAAACGGCCAGCAGATGGAAATCATTGCAGCGTTGAGCAAGTTTGTTGCCGACGGCGACGAACGTAGCGTGTTTCTGCTCAACGGCTATGCCGGAACGGGCAAGACCTCGCTCGCCGGCGCGCTGGTCAATGCGCTGCCGAGCCTCCGCAAGAGGGCTGTGCTGCTGGCGCCCACGGGCCGCGCGGCGAAGGTGTTTTCGGGCTATTCCGGCCACAGCGCGTTCACCATCCACCGCAAAATCTACCAGAGCCGTCGCTTCAATCCCGAGGACACCAAGTTCAGTCTTGCCCGCAACAACCACAAGGACACGTTTTTCATTGTCGACGAGGCCTCGATGATTGCCAACAATGCCTCCGAGGGGGCGGTGTTCGGCACTGGATGCCTGCTTGATGATCTGATTACGTATGTCTACAACGGCGAGAATTGCCGACTGATTCTGCTTGGCGACGTGGCGCAACTGCCGCCGGTGGGCTACACCGACAGCCCTGCCCTGTCGGCCGCCACGCTACAGACCTACGGACTGACGGTCTACAATTTCTCCCTTACGCAGGTGGCGCGCCAGCGCCTCGAGTCGGGCATCCTGCACAATGCCACGATGATACGCCAAATCATTGCATCGGGCAAGTTGGCTGCCCCGACACTCGAAGTGACGCAGTTTCCCGACGTGGAGGTGGTGAGCGGCGAATACCTGTCGGAGAAGGTAGAGGAGTGCTACGCTGGCGAGGACGGCCGCGAGAGCACCATCATCATCACACGAAGCAACAAGCGGGCGGTGATGTTCAACCAGGGCATCCGTGCCCGGGTGCTCTACATGGACACGGAAATCACCACGGGCGACATGCTTCTCGTGGCAAAAAACAACTATTTCTGGGCTGCCGACTACGACGACATCGACTTCATTGCCAACGGCGACGTGGCGGTGGTGAAGCGCATCTCGGAGGTGACCAACCTCTACGGCTTCCGCTTTGCCGACGCCACACTCGAGTTTCCGGACTACAACCACACGGAGATCGACACGAAAATCATCCTCGACGCGCTCTATGCCGACGCGCCGTCGCTCACTCGCCAGCAGAACGATGCGCTCTACTACAACGTGATGGCCGACTATGCCGACATCCCTCGCAAGAGCGAGAAGTACAAGCGGCTGAAGCAGGATCCGTTTTTCAACGCCCTGCAGGTGAAGTTCGCCTATTCCGTGACGTGCCACAAGGCGCAGGGCGGACAGTGGCGCAACGTATTTGTCGACATGGGCTATCTGCCAGAAGAAGCATTCTCCAACGTAGATTTCTACCGCTGGCTCTACACCTCGTTTACCCGCGCCACCGACCACATCTACCTCATCAATCCGCCATTGGCAACAAAGTAGCGGCGAGAGGGTTGCCAGCGCGGCGGATTCCAGCCAAAATAAATTGGGCAATAGGTCTATAAGGATTCAGATTCTTTGCTTACCTTTGCGCTATGATTGAACGGTTAGTAGTGATAGACAGCGTTGACCCTGTGATTTTCTACGGGGTTAACAACTCGAATATGCAGTTGATCCGCAGCCTTTTCCCTAAACTGCGCGTGGCAGCCCGCGGCACCCTCATCAAGGTGCTCGGCGACGAGCAGGAAACGGCGGAGTTCGAGAAGAAAGTCAAGGAACTCGAGGAATACTGCGCTAAATACAACCAACTGGGCGAGGATGTCATCCTCGACGTGGTCAAAGGCAAACCGCCCAAAGAACTGAAGATGGACGACGTGATTATCTACGGCGTCAACGGCAAGCCCATCCAGGGCCGCTCTGCCAACCAGCAAAAACTCGTCAAGGCTTTTCAGGAAAACGACCTCACGTTTGCCCTCGGTCCTGCCGGAACGGGCAAGACCTACGTGGCAATAGCGCTCGCCGTGCGTGCCCTGAAAAACAGGGAGGTGCGCAAGGTCATCCTGTCGCGTCCGGCGGTGGAAGCCGGCGAAAAACTCGGATTTCTCCCAGGCGACATGAAGGACAAGATCGACCCGTACCTGCAGCCGCTCTACGATGCCCTTGAGGACATGATTCCCCAGGCAAAACTGAAGGAATACATGGAAACCGGAGTTATCCAGATTGCCCCGCTGGCATTCATGCGCGGACGCACTCTCAGCGACGCCGTGATTATCCTCGACGAGGCGCAGAACACCACCAC